>JALSLS010000027.1 GCA_026988195.1 Methylomonas sp. | reverse complement strand
CATATCATTTAATTCTGAAGCACCCTGAGTTGCCGAACTCATTAACTGCAGTGACAGCAGAATTAAGCCGAACAAAATGATAATGGAAAGGTTTACAGGGAGCTTTACTGTTGAAAGGGCCATAATGTCCACTGACTTGAAAGCGCCCATTGCGCATCAAAATATGAAAAGGGGCGAAGAGGAATAGGCAGTGATTCTCGCTTAAATTTAACCTTCACCGCAATAGAGTACTGCCTATCTAAGCGGACTAACGGTTTATCTAAAACAGGTATTCTGCGAATTTTAGAAAGTGAATTTAATGCCCCCGCTAAAGTAGAAAATACTGAACGCTCTCCTGTACTCAACCTTTTAAGGCTATATAAGTTTAGCAAGGCATGGTTTTGGATTTGATAATCCATACCCAAACTCTGCACGGTATGGTTCCACAGCTCTCCTTTTTCCTCAATTTTTACCAATAAAGTCCATGTTAATGCAATCCCTCTATGCAAGGCCTCTTTTGCGACAGGGCTTAATTGAAAATTGAGATCGGCATTCAACTCATAGCGGTCAGCAACAAGTTCCACCTTAACATTATTGACTTGAGTGCCGTATTCACTTGCCCAAAGTGATTCAGAGAACAAACAAGCCCATAAATAAACGGCTATTTTCACCGTTTAACCAGCTTAGCATAATAAAACCCATCCATATTCTGCTGACCTGTTAGTACCTGCCGCCCAAAAGCTCTCTTTATACCCCACTCAGCAACAATCTCAATTTCTTCAGCATGACTTTGCTTGGCTAAAAAAGCTTCAATTTGCTGCTCATTTTCTTGCTTCAGTACAGAGCAGGTTGCGTATAACAAAATACCACCAGGAAGCAATAACTCCCACGCGGCCTGCAGTATTTTCTGCTGCACGGCTTGTAATTCAGCAATATCTGATTCGCGCCGTAATATTTTTATATCAGGGTGCCGTCTGATGACCCCCAATGCTGAACAAGGCACATCGACTAAAATACGGTCAAACATCTGGTCTTGCACCCATTCAGCCGGCTTTGCGGCATCCCCCGTTATGACTTTGGCATTCAACTGCAAACGTTGTAAGTTTTCCTTTACCCGCCTCAGCCTACCTTCATCAATATCTACCGCCACCATCTCAATAGGCTCAACTTGCCTTTCAAGAATAGCGGCTGTTTTCCCGCCAGGTGCAGCACATAAATCCAACACAGACTGTCCAGCCTGTACATCCAATAATTCAGCCGCTAATTGAGCCGCTGTATCTTGCACAGAAACCATACCTTCGCTAAAACCCGGTAACTTCTCAACCGCAACAGGCTGCTGCAGAATAATTGCCGAAGAACAAAATGGAACCATATTTGCTGGAATTCCCTGCTTGGCTAATAATTCAAGATACTCTTGCTGGTTGCTTTGTCTTAAATTAACCCGTATTGCCATCGGTGGCTGCTTGTTATTCTCTATCAATAGGCCTTCAGCTTGTTCTGCCCAGTCTATTGTTATTTTATTGATCAACCATTCGGGGTGAGAGCTAGCGGCAATAGTATTATTATCCGCCTGCTTTTCCAACGCTTCTTGTTCTCGCATGTATTGTCGTAATACTGCGTTAATTAACGACTTGGCCCAGCTCTTTTTTTTGGCCGCAGAGACTGTTTCAGAAACCGCCGCATGCGTTTTTACCCGCATATATTGCAATTGATAAAGACCAATCAATAACAACATTTTTATATCGGTATCTTTATTCCTTAACGGTTTGGCCAGTAATTGCTGCAAAATAAAATCTAAGCGATGAAAATACCGTACTACTCCATAACATAAAGCTTGAATAAAAGCCCTATCCTTAGCATCTGAAACAGATTCAAGCTCACTATCCAAGGCAGCGGTTAAAGACTGTCCATCTTTGACCACTTTAGACAAGATTGTAGCGGCTTGTTTTCTTAAACTTGTCATCCTAATTTAATACCTTCAACTTCATGTGAATTTAAAAAGGCATTAATCTGCATTCGTTTGCCCCCAGGCAATTGCACTTCTAACAAATCAATACAGCCGTTACCGGTTCCTACCACCATTCGTTTACCTTGCCTATGCACTTCTCCTGCGGACAAGTCTTTATCACTTTCACTAATAACAGCCTTCCATATTCGTAAGACTTTATTATCAAAGACAGTTTGCGCAACCGGCCAACTATTTAAGCCTCTAATTTTTCGGTCAAGTTCAACAGCAGATAGTTCCCAGTCCAACAAAGACTCTGTTTTTTCTAACTTAGCCGCATAAGTCATCAGACTTTCATCTTGCCTTTCAGCGACTAAGCTTCCTTGTTCAATTTGCTCCAGTACCTTTTCTAAACCTATCGCCCCCAAATCAGACAATATATCATGCAAGTCACTACTACTATGATGCGGCTCTATCTCACAGGTTTCCTTGTGCAACATATCCCCCGCATCCAGCTTTTTAATCACCTGCATAATGGTAACCCCTGTGTTTTTATCCCCCGCAATAACAGCGCGATGAATAGGAGCAGCACCTCGCCAGCGTGGTAATAATGAGCCATGAATATTAATACAGCCCTGCTTAGGTGCATCCAATACCGCTTGCGGCAACATTAGGCCATAAGCAACCACAACCATCAGATCAGCTTCAAACGCCTGCAATTCCTTTATAGCCTCTTGCGTTTTTAAGCTTTCAGGCTGAAGCACAGGGATATTTGCTTCTAAAGCCAGTTTTTTAACAGGACTAGGGGTTAATTTACGCCCTCGACCAGACGGCCTATCAGGCTGAGTATACACAGCACAAACCTCATGCTTAGAATCAATCAACATCTGCAAAGCTGGCACAGCAAAATCTGGCGTTCCTGAAAAAATGATTCTCATCGTTTTTTAGCCTCTAGTTTATGGATTTTATCTAGCTTAGCTTTTATGCGGTTTCTCTTGAAAGCAGAAATATAATCGACAAATAACTTACCCTCTAAATGATCGACTTCATGTTGAATGCAAACAGATAGCAATTCATCAGCCTCTAATTCAAAAGATTCCCCGTGCTTATCTAATGCTTTAATTTTGACTTTCTGTGCACGAGTCACCATTTCAAAAAAACCTGGCACAGATAAACAGCCTTCTTCAGACTCCTCTGTTCCTTGCGTTTCAATAATCTCTGGATTGATCAGGCATAACGGTGCATTTTTTTCTTCACTAACATCAATCACGATAACTCGTTGATGTACATTAATCTGTGTAGCCGCTAACCCTACCCCTTTAAAATCATACATAGTTTCAAACATATCATCCACTAACGTGCTGATTTTTTTGTCAAAAACAGTGACTTTTTTTGCTTTGGTCCGTAGACGTTTATCAGGAAACTCAAGAACGGTTAGAATACTCAACCAACACTCCACTTTTTAAAATATATAATGGTGGGGATTTTAGCTGATTGAGAGAAAAATCTAAACACTGAGTTAAATTTATCATGCACTTTACCTGATAAATAAAGCAAAATATAAAACATTTAGTTGTTATCTTGTCACTATTCAGCTTGTGAGTAGATGATGATGTAGGAGCGTCCGCCCTCGGCGCGAAGATAATAATGCTCTTTTCTCTAAAACTTTCAATTATCTTTGCGCCGACTAGTGCATGGGCAGATATTTGCTCCTGCAATATCTGCATACACTACCCCCATGTAGATTATGCACGTAGGTAGAGCAATGTTGGAGTAGCGAAGCGGTGTACCGAGGGCGGACGCTGCTACAAAGCATTTCACTAGAGGAGCTGGATAGTTACGTTATCTTTTCACTGAGCTGCCTAAACTGGGTAGACATTATGAAATCAAAATATTAGATCAGTTTCTACCATGGAACTCTACTGAAAAAATCAAGGCACTATATAAAGCAGCCTGTTTTGGATAGATGGGAAGAATTGACGCTTACCATTAATCGAATTACGTTTTACTTGTCACCCCATCACTTTTCAATTTCGCCAGAGATTCGAGAATAAATAACTCATTTAGCAGTAAAAACTCCCTTAATGCACTCGCCATATCATCGATCTGCTCATGATGAGAACGCTTATTTCGATAACTTTTAAAGGCTCCAATAAATAAAGTACTTGGTCAGGGGAGGATGGTGAATTTGTCGGGCTATGCTCTGAATTTCCAAGTCTTAACTGGCTTGCGGAAACCTCAGAGAAAGTAACCGTTCACCTCCCCCTTTGAAAAAGGGGGATTGAGGGGGATTTTCCTAATAAAACCTCCCCTAACCCCTCTTTTCCAAAGAGGGGGACTGAACGGTTACCAGAGAAAACGTTAAAAGGAATTCACTTGGGAGTGAGGATTTAATAAAATCCAAAAGTTATAGGATGTGCTGAGGTACGAAGCGCATATTTAGCGTGTGATGCGCTTCGTACCTCAGCACATCCTATAAATCCAGTTTCGGGTTTTATTAAATCCTTATTCCTTGGAGGTAAAGGGGTGTATTAAAGATATGCTTAAAAATGGAGAAGAAATACCTATTCCAATATCTTCGCGGAATTATAGTGGCGAATTTATGGTTCGTATCCCTCTAGAGGTACACAGGCATTTAGCCCTAGAAGCAAGTGTAAGTTTAAATCGAATTGCCAGTGCAAAGTTAGCACATTAAAAGTAACCGTTCAGACCTATTATCATAATTCAAAGACCTAACCCTTTGTTTTTATCATCCAATATTGAGCAGGATTTTTGTTTGTATTCAGTCGTGTAGCAATAGGCGCAAAGGAACGAGGATTTAATAATACCCGAAAGTATGGCGCAGGGTTTTGGCTTCATAGGCGTGTTAGAAAAACAGGCGCATAGCGGGCTACGTAACTGTTTTTCTAGCATGCCTATGGAGCCAAAAGACA
>JALSLS010000026.1 GCA_026988195.1 Methylomonas sp. | reverse complement strand
CTAAAAGCTCACATTCTTTAATGATAGATTCCAAGCAGTGCTCTAGTGTGTTTGATTCAATAACAGTGTAACGGATACTTGTTTGCTCATGTTCACGTTTAGCAAAGGGACAAATATTATAATTAATAATAAAAGAGCTAAGCCAAGATTCAGTTTGCGTTATGATTTTTTTAGTCAGCATAAGGGTAAATAGTGGGTTAAAAAAGTCTCTTTCTGGAAGCTTTTTATGAGGTATACTTCGCACGGTCACGGATGCGGAGTTTATATGCTGCTGATTTTTGTCGATAGCAAGCTACGTAACTGTTTCAGCAACGCAACTATTGGCAAAAACTCAACGGTTAGAAATCCGCAGTCGTGACCGCGCGAAGTATAAGTCAACTTTTACTTGTGACTAACACCTTCAGCAATACGCTGCTCTCTAAGTTCTTTGGCATGCTCTATTTTAGAAAAAACTCTAAGGATGTCGGTAGAAGATAAAATGCCAACAAGTTTGTTATCTTTGATGACAGGTAGGGCGCTTACTTTATGCTCAGCCATGATAGCTGCAGCATCAGAGGCTAAAGAGTCAGGCGCAATAGATATAATACCTCTGCGCATAATGTTTTGTACTTTTTTAGGTATCACGTGAAGCTCAGTGCCTGATTTGTTTTTTTCAATAGCATTGGAGTTACTTTTGGGTCCCAGTGCTTTGTACATATCTCTATCAGAGACCATCCCGACTACTTTACCTTTTTCAACAACAGGTAAGTGCCTAACTTTTTCGTAGTGAATTAAGAAAAATACACGATCAATCATGTCGTGTGGCTCAACAGTATATACATGTGAAGTCATTAATTCTTCGACGCGCATAAAATTCCCCTCTTGTAGTAAATAGTATTAAATATTAAGTACAAATTAAAGCGTGCCAGTTTTAGATTAAAAGCGACCCTAACCTAAACTCCTTGTCTTAGGAGCGTGCATGAAACAACTTACCGATTTCTAACTTGTCTTTTTGCTCCAGATGGAATGATCTCATTCGTTGCGTAGATTGTTATGCGCCTCATGAGGTTATTCCACCTGAAACAAAAATCCTACGTTATAATTTCGGGAAGTTATTCCATACACCTTCCTTAACAGTATGTACCTTACATGCTATTAAGAATAAGGAAATTATGTGGCTTTTACAAGTGCTTAACTAAGGTAAATTAAAATATAAACCTTAGTCTATGTGAATAACGGGTTCATGTAGTTGATTTTTAGATATAACTGTAGCCTTTGTGAGGATGAATTAATCTATATAGACCAGATCATTGTTTCTAATTCAAAGGTAATTGAGATAAAATAGAGCTATTTAATGACCCTAGAAAAATAGTCATACTGTATGTCGGACTATTCTAGGGTTATATCTGCTTTTTAAAAGGGCTTTTGATTTAGTTATTAACTTCAGATCTTATGTCTAGAATATTCAGTTTTAGTGTTAAAAGTCTTCGTAACAGCCTAATAGATACGTGTGAGTTTTTCCTAGAATTTGTTGTTCTGAACATAACTAAAGTTAATTAGAGATTCTTAAAAGGCACTTTTTCTGTTTAATCTTTGGAGTTTTTTATGCGTATTATTCTTTTAGGTAGTCCCGGTTCAGGTAAAGGTACACAAGCACAATTTATTACTAAGAAATATGGGATCCCTCAGATTTCTACTGGTGATATGTTACGTGCTGCGGTAAAAGCAGGAACGGCTTTAGGGCTGGAAGCTAAAACAGTAATGGATGCTGGTGGATTGGTTTCTGATGATATTATTTTAGGCTTAATTAAAGAGCGTATCGCTGAGGATGACTGTAGCCAAGGTTTTTTACTGGATGGATTTCCACGGACGATCGCACAAGCTGAAGGGTTAAAAGCTATGCAAGTTACTGTTGATCATGTGATTGAAATTGCCGTTGATGATTCTGAAATTATTAAGCGAATGAGTGGCAGAAGAGTGCATATGTCCTCTGGGCGTACTTACCATATTGAATTTAATAAGCCTAAACAAGAAGGCTTAGATGATGAAACGGGTGAAGTGCTTATTCAAAGAGATGACGATAAGGAAGAAATCGTAAAAAAACGCTTGGCTGTTTACCATGATCAAACCAAACCTTTAGTTGATTTTTATTCTTCAGATCCAACAGTAAAATTTAGCTCAATCGCTGGTGTGGGAGAAGTCAGTGATATTACAGCTAAAGTTTTTTCTGTTTTAGGATAGAAAAATTATTATATACTTCGCGCGGTCACGGATGCGGAATTTATAAGCTGCTGATTTTTGTCGATAGCAAGGCGCTGAAACAGGCGCATAGCAAGCTACGCAACTGTTTCAGCAACGCAGCTATTGGCAAAAACTCAGCGGTTAGAAAGCCGCAGTCGTGACCGCGCGAAGTATAGCTAGAAGCTATTTTGAATGTATGGATTGTAACCGTTCACCTCCCCCTTTGAAAAAGGGGGATTGAGGGGGATTTTATTAGGGAATGTTTTCACAGCCTCCTAGCGATGATACCAAACCAAAATTGTTAGAGTGAAAGGTTGTTTTTATATAGGCATTTACCTTATTCCTGAAGAGTAGGGTAAATGGTTTTAATTGTAGTACAGAGGTGTGTGTGTCAAAAAAAGTTGATGTAGTAGTCGTGGGTGCAACAGGGGCAGTTGGAGAAGCCATGTTGTCTATTTTGGAAGAACGTAATTTTCCGGTTGGTAATGTATATGCCTTGGCGAGTAGTCGTTCGGCAGGTAAGCGTATTCCTTTTAAAGGAAGCTCGTTAATCGTCGAGGATTTAGCGGATTTTGATTTTTCTAAAGCACAGATTGGTTTGTTTTCCGCAGGTGCTTCAATTTCAAGAGAATATGCGCCAAAAGCAGCAGCTAAGGGTTGTATTGTTATTGATAATACCTCTGAGTTTCGGTATGACGATGATATTCCACTTGTTGTACCTGAAGTGAACCCAGAAAGAATTGCCGATTATCAAAAACGTGGCATTATTGCGAATCCCAATTGCTCAACCATTCAGATGCTAGTTGCATTAAAACCTATTTATGATGCAGTGGGTATTGAACGGATTAATGTTTGTACCTACCAAGCCGTTTCAGGTACCGGGAAAGAAGCAATAGAAGAAGTGGTTAAACAGACGGCTCAACTGTTAAATGGAAAACCTATTACAACAGAGGTTTACCCTAAGCAGATAGCATTTAACGTTTTACCGCAAATTGATGTGTTTATGGATAATGGTTACACCAAAGAAGAAATGAAAATGGTGTGGGAAACACAAAAAATATTTAATGATCAAACTATTAAAGTAAATCCAACAGCAGTGCGTGTGCCTGTTTTTTATGGCCACTCTGAGGCTGTTCATATTGAGACAAAAGAAAAAATTACGGAAGTTATTGTGCGTCAATTATTGAGTGATGCGCCTGGTGTCACGGTTATGGATGAGCGTGAAGATGGTGGTTATCCAACGGCAGTAACAGAGTCATCAGGGAATGATGATATTTTTGTTGGAAGAATTAGAGAAGACATTTCTCACCCTCAAGGTATTGATTTATGGGTGGTTGGAGATAATGTTAGAAAAGGAGCGGCATTAAATAGCATTCAAATTGCAGAAGAGCTGGTAAAAAAATACATCTAGTCTAAGCTTAGATAATATTATAGCCACTTAAATTTAGGAGGCTGTCCAAGCATAGAGAACCTACTGACTCAAAAGGGCTTTCCCTCGTTACG
Source organism: Methylomonas sp. (assembly GCA_026988195.1). GTDB lineage: Bacteria > Pseudomonadota > Gammaproteobacteria > Methylococcales > Methylomonadaceae > QPIN01. The sequence continues at coordinate 1,177 of JALSLS010000026.1, read as the reverse complement.
GCTTCTATTCTTGGGCAGTCTCCTAGATGGAATGATTGAATCTTTTTGTGGCTCTTTTAGATATTATTTAAATGAATGGGAAGCCTATGTATAGGTTTTTTGCAGTTGGTTGTCTATTTTGGGGTGGCCCGATGAGGTTTAAGACTGTGGTAAAGAAATTGGAAAGGAGAGGCTTGTGGGTAATTTAACTAAAACTATAGCGGCAGTATCATTGCTGATGCCGATTAGTGCCTACCCATTAGGTATTGGTGATATTAAATTGCACTCAGCACTCAATCAGAAACTTGATGCGGAAATTGAACTGCTTGTTTCTGCGGGTGAAAATATTTCTGATATTAACGTGAGATTAGCCTCTCCTAGTAAATTTGATGAAGCAGGTGTGCCTTGGAGTTATTTTCTTTCAAAAATTAAATTTAAAGCCGTTACTCAAGCAAACGGCTCAACTGTTGTTAAATTAAGCTCAAATGAAACATTAAGAGAACCCTTTTTAGATTTCTTACTAGAGGTAACTTGGGTTAATGGTAGCTTATATCGTGAATTTACAGTTTTAGTTGACCCTCCTGTTACGTATAAAGCTTCTGTATTGCCTGTTATTGAAAAGCCCCAGCAGAAGGTGGCTAATTATGCAGTTAATAAACCTATAAATACAGAAAAGAGATATATAAAAACAGTAGCTGAGCATTATGGGCCGACAGATAGAAAGGATTCTATGTGGAAAATTGCTGAAAAGACTAATGTCTATGATGACGTGTCTATAGAGCAAATGATGATGTCTATTTATGAGGCAAATCCTAAAGCATTTTATAAGAAAAATGTGAATGCTTTAATGGCTGGGCAAACTTTAAAAATACCAGAGAAAGAAGTCATTCTTAAGTTATCTAAAAAGCAAGCCTTAGCTGCTTTTAAGCAACAAGATAATATATGGAGGGGGCGGGTTGGTAAAAAACAACAGCAAGTAGTACTGAACGATAGCCGGCTTGCCAGTCAATTAGAGTTGGAAGCACCTTTAGTTGATGAGGTAGGCGCATCTGTTGATGTAAGAACAGGTCATAAAGCGACGGCTAAGCACGTTGTTGACTCTGAAATAAGTGATTCTGATATTGCAACTAGTAGCGAAGGATTGGCTTTACAAGCCAGAATGGACAAGTTGGAACAGCAACTTGTGATGATGCAAAAA
>JALSLS010000025.1 GCA_026988195.1 Methylomonas sp. | reverse complement strand
AAATAGCAATAAATAGTGACACGGTGGCACAAATGTTCAAAACCCTATTAATCTCAGTACCTCTCTTAGGGAGCATGATGACGATAAATGCAACAGAAATTGATGTCACTTTAGCCGCGGCGCTGGTCAAAAAAGGAACTAATTTTCACCCTCGAACCAGCCACCTTACCGCAGACGGCCTACCCCAATACACGAACCGCCTGATTTTAGAAGATTCACCTTATTTGCTCCAACATGCTAATAACCCTGTTAACTGGTATGCATGGGGGGCTGAAGCCTTTGCGGCAGCCAAACGTGAACATAAACCTATTTTTTTATCGATTGGTTATTCCACTTGTCACTGGTGCCATGTTATGGAGCATGAGAGCTTTGATAATATCGCTGTGGCTAAATTAATGAACCAATACTTTATTAATATCAAAGTAGATCGTGAACAACGCCCTGATATTGATGAGACTTATATGACTGCCGTTAGTTTAATGACAGGCCGTGGTGGTTGGCCTATGTCGAGTTTTATTACTCCAGAAGGCAAAACATTTTGGGGTGGAACCTATATTCCTCCCGAACAATTTAAGCAATTACTGATAGATGTTCACGGTGTATGGCAAAACCAACACGATAAAGTTGAACAGCAAGCCGAGCAAGTTGCAGCTACCGTCGCCAAGGTAAATAAAGCTAAAAATAAAAGTGCTCAGATCAATGCCACGCTTATCAAGCAAGCAACGCAAGTAATATTAACGAACTTTGACCCTGTTCATGGCGGCTTTTCACCCGCACCGAAATTTCCCAATGAATCAGAATTATTTTTATTATTAGACCAAACGAAACGCACAGGCAATAAAACATTATTACATGCCGTAGAGATCACTCTGAATGCAATGGCACAAGGGGGTATTTATGATCAAGTAGGCGGTGGTTTTCACCGGTATTCCACTGATAATCAATGGTTAGTGCCACACTTTGAAAAGATGCTCTACAACCAAGCTCACCTGTCCAGAGTTTATTTACAAGCCTATGAATTAACCCAAAATCCATTTTATGCACGCATAGCTCGGCAAACATTAGATTATGTCCTACGAGAAATGACCGCCGAGAAAGGCGGGTTTTATTCTGCTAGCGATGCAGATAGTGACGGAAAAGAAGGTAGTTTTTATATCTGGACACCGACAGAAATTAAAACCACTTTAACGCCTGATGATGCAAGTTTAGCCATCTCTTTATTTGGTGTAACAAAAACAGGCAATTTTGAAGGTAAAAATATTCTTTATTTACCACAAAGTTTAGCTACTTATGCTGACAATCATCAACTAGAAACAGCTGACTTTCTCAATAAAATAGATGCTATTTTAGACACATTACGTAAGGCACGAGCACAACGTGTTCCACCTTTTCGAGATGATAAAATTATCACAGCATGGAATGGCATGATGATAAGTAGCTTAGTGGAAGCGAGCCAGCTATTAAATGAGCCTCGTTACCTAAAGGCTGCCAAGAAAAATGCTAATTTTCTCTGGCAAAGCAATCGTACTAGAAATGACAACTTATGGCGAGTACATTTAGAGGATAACTCATCAATAAAGGCTGTCCAAGAAGATTATGCTTATCTTGCAGAAGGTTTAATTGCTTTATATGATGTAACCCAAAATTCACTCTATTTAAGCCGTGCAGAGGCCTTAACAAACACAATGATCACTCAATTTTGGGATAATGATGATGGCGGTTTTTTTATGGGCACACCGAGCACTCTTTCCACCATGGCAAGATCAAAACAAAGTTCTGACGGCGCTATTCCTTCTGGCAATTCTGTCGCGCTTAATGTCTTGGCAATGCTAAGTCGGCGTAAGGCTAGTCTTGACTACGAAACTAAAGCTAAACAAACGCTATCCACCTTTTCTGGGCAAATCACAGCCTATCCTAGCGCTTATAGTTATATGTTATTAGGTGCTAATAAAGTATTAGCGGGTGAAACCAGCACCCAACAATATGCAGCAAAAGGAGCTGTCTCTATTCATGCCCGCATTGAAACTAAAGGCCAGCAAGACAAGCTTGTGTTAGCTATTAAAATACATGATGGCTGGCATATTAATGCAAATAATCCCTTAGATAAAGAGTTAATCCCAACTACGTTGAAGCTTACTGATACTAATACCTCGCAACTGCAACCGATAATTTATCCCAAGGCAATAGAAAAAAAGCTGGGCTTTAGTCAACAACCGTTAGCTTTGTATGAAGGAGATATTGAAATAACAGCACCGATTACAAAAATAGCGGGTAGCAAAAAAAACATACTACCTGTTGAACTAAGTCTGCAAGCGTGTAACCATCTGGTCTGTTTAGCACCTGAAGTGATCACTTTTAAGCTGATGAAATAAATTTTACAATTCAACCTACTAATAAGGGACATTGCAAACATACAGCAGAAAGTTTGTGGGAGGGACTTTTATCCGCGCCTTTATATAAGTCGTAGGAAAAGGTTTCACCCACTGAAAGTAGTCTTATGCTAATACAGTTTGTGACACTGTAGAACTAAACTCAGCCACCTCGCCAATGGTATAAAACTGCTGATGAAAGCTATCATCAAGTTCGACATAGCTAAATACTCTGCTCTAATGGGCATGTAAGATGAGGTATTTAAACAAACAAACTTCGAACGAACACTTAGGGTTCTTCCACAGTCCCCTTAGTTTATGCTCCGAATGCCATTCTAAGCAATTTGGCTTATTAGAGAACGCTGGATAAGTTCTTTCGTCGTAGGCTGGAAAAGACGAAGCCACCTTCCGGCAATAACCATCTTTAACTTAAGTTCTGATTGTGGAAGGCACTACGCTTTTCCACCCTGCGTTCTCTCATGCCGAATGACTCCCCCCGTAATCTTATATTCTGATATCGTCTATTCCAACGCCTGAATCAATTCAGACAGCTCTTGTTCGGCTAGCTTACGCCACTGCCCCACGGATAGGCCGTTCAAGTTGATACGCATGATTCGAACGCGTTCAAGTTTTTCCACAGAATAGTGATAGTGTTTACACATACGCCGAATCTGTCGGTTAAGCCCCTGAACCAGAGTGATTCTGAAAACAGTTTCAGATTCTTTAACAACTTTACATTCTTTTGTGACGATACCGAACATGGGAACTCCACCGCTAATACCGGCAATAAAGTCGTCGGTTATTTCTTTATCCACGGTAACTAGGTATTCCTTTTCATGATGGTTGTTAGCACCCAGAATTTTATCTACCAGATCGCATTTATTGGTTAGAAATATCAATCCTTGCGAATCTTTGTCTAGTCTCCCCACAGGATATATTCTGGAATCGTGGCCAACGAAATCAACTATATTTCGTTTATCCCTTTTAGCGGCGGCACACACAACGCCAACGGGTTTATTCAACGCTAAAAAAATCACCTTGTCAGTGGCTAGTGGTTCAATAGCCCGGCCATTTACGGTGACCATATCACCAGAAGATACTTTATCGCCCAGCATTGCCAGCTTGTCACCAATGAAGACAACACCCTTTTTGACATAGATATCTGCAGCCCTTCGAGAGCAGATACCACTTTCACAGATATATTTATTGATACGCATTAGTGAGACAGAAGAATCATTTTTCTCGGTAGGATTTGAAGAGGCGAATATTACACCCATGCTGACAGCAGCGTTGGGCTCTATTAGAACTGGGTCCGATCGACACTCTATCAATCAACCGTAACCAAAGGGGTCAGACTCGATTGATACTGGCAAGGATGGCCTTTCATGTCAGGTGGGAATTGGACGATTTACTACCCTCACCCACTGGGTAATACTAACTAATTTTACGACCTTTCGGTCGGTTCCAAAGTTCTGGATTTAGCTTGACACGAGGATTTTATGGTTAGAATTGATTACGGAAATACTCTTAATATTTTTAGTGGTTTTCCATCATTTTTAAATGTTTCTCTCGAATTCCTATTCGTTAGAGCACGAATAGCTAACCCCGCTATAAACTGCACTGACATTATAGCCCTACCAACATCTTCAGTTGAATAGTTTTTTACCTCATATCGTTCATTTACTCCTTTAGGCAGATAATTTATGGCTCTTCCAAGAGCCATAGTATCAATACCAGCACAATAATTAGAAAACACTTTGCTTATAATGAATAAATTATGACTTAGCATTCTTAAATCTTTGTCTGTTTTTCCTTTTTGCCGCAATCCCCCCTTCATTAGTAGTTCTGCTACTAAAAAACTACTATGCATCGCGGCCTCTTTATCAGAACTTTCAATTGCTGCTCTCACTGCACTTTCTAAATGGGACTTCCCTCCGTCAATTAATTCAGAAAGCTCGTTATTTCCTGAATTTTTTAAATCATTGAACCCAAGGCCAAAATCTAAAAGGTCAGAAACTTGATCAAAATATTGTTCAAGCTCCTCTTTTGAGGAAAATAATTGTGACTTTCTTAAACTAGGTATTTCTTTTATAAAATCTGATAAATTAATTTCTACGCTTCCAAAAATTTGACCTATATAAATTTCATACACACTACCCTTAAACAAGAAACCACCAATAACTAATGGAGGAATAGCAGTGTCTTTTATATGATAGAGTTCATTAAAAATTTCAATAGCTTTTTTCACCAAAGGATCAGAAAAAGGCAAATCTCTGTCTAATTTAATTGCTAAGCCTCTGTACATGACATTTTTAGTTAATCGTTTTAATATCAAATAGATGCTTAATTATTTTAATATCAGGATCTGGTTCCGGCAAAAGCATTATTATTAGGCGTAACTTTTCTTTTGATGTATGCGGCTCATGAAGTAAAGCTCTTAACCACTCAGCTCCATAGCGAAAAATAGTCTTACTAGATCTGCCATGGTTTTTTTTCGTAATGGGTTTCGCCTCATGCCGCCACTCTCCCATTTTATAACACCAGCAGAAAG
>JALSLS010000024.1 GCA_026988195.1 Methylomonas sp. | reverse complement strand
TAGAAAAACAGCTCCATCCCCACTTGAGCCAGTTTAATAGAGAAATAGCCAACCATAATGACCACAGTAACATTAAAATACGATAAGCCATTAAAGGGACTGAAATAACCGTGGCTGTAGGTAATATTGCATCACTCCTATCTTGATACCAATTAAGGTCATAAGCAGATGACTGATTCCCTATAATTTGCATATCAGGCCTACCTAATAAGCCTTGCTGAACAGCAACGACAAGGATTAAAAGTGAAAGTACAGTGAGCCCACCCAACCCAATTTGCATAACATTAAAATATTTTTCTGAAGGCTGCTTTTTTGCCCTATACCCTAAAGCAATTAGCCAAAAAACAATAGCTATTGCAGATTCTACCGCCAATTGACTTAACCCTAGCAACAACAAAAACCATTGCCAATGCTTTAAGGGGGTAATTGAAACCTTACCTAAACCTAAAGAAAGTATGGCTATTACAACTAAGACTCCCCAAAATAAAATAGCAGGTCCAAAGGTTGGACCAAAAGTAAATAATACCCACCGATCCTGCCCTAATAATATTTTTATATGCTGATTTACACTGGCAATACCTAAATCAAGCAAAGGCGTTGTTAAAACACTAGTTTGCGATTGTATATGCCGCCAGAGTAAAGAAACTTCCTGTTTCCCTGGTTTAATAGGGAGGGTAACTAATGACAAGTTTGACCTAATCGGCTGAGTCACTCCATTAATTTTTACAGACTGTAACTCTACCTGCTCAGGTAGCGTTATTGTATGTTGCCCACCCATAGAGCTTCTTATACTCAATTCTAACTTGGTTTCTACTGAACGTTTACCAGGTTTGATCACTAACTGAGTTCTATCAACAGTTAAAGTTGCCCCTTTAATCGCTTCTGGTCGACTAATCTTTAAACTGATTTTTTCATTGGGCCAAGGTCTCCATTCTGGCAACCAGCGGCCACTATCTTGATGATGAACAACTGAAATTCCTTGGGTTTCTAAGTGCCACATTGGGCTTACATTGGCTCGCCACACTTCTGTCCACAGATGAGTATCAGCTGCTATCAATTCAATTTGAGCCGATTTTTTTAAACTAGACTCCCATTGCAGGCTTTGTTGCTTAGCAGACATATTAATCAACACCTGCTTATCTTTAACTCTTACACCTTCAGTTATAACAGATTCATTTTTTAATAAGGGTACCTTTATACTAATAACTGAACCATTATTAAGTAAGCGTTTAACCCGAGTTATTACCCGCCAATCTAAACCTAAATTTAAGGTTCTTTCTATACTCATAAAAGCAGGTAAAATGCTTGGTTCTAAACTCAGCTTATCCTTGTTAAGTTGCTGTGCAGTTTTAACCCTAGATAAAATAAGCTGGCTATCTATTTGCCCCTGTTGATGAACCCCCTCTATTACCCAGCCTTTACTCTTTATAACCAGCTGGTGGGGTTTTAAAACTAAAGGCAGTGAAAATTTATTATGTCTGGGGGTAAGGCCGATCAACTCAACTTTATGCAAGCCTTTATCTAAGCCTATCCATAAACTATTTTGTTTTCTCACCAATGCTTCTGCTGGTTGGCCATCTAGTAATACTTGATTGGGTATCCACTGTTCTATATTAGCAGGCAATGGAATAGCCACCCGTTTTTGGGCGTGCACCTGTAACTTAACCTTTAAGGTTTGAGCTGAAATATCCAAATTCATGTTTGCTATTTGAGCACATGAAGGTAAACAATCGGGTGCTTTTAATAGCCGTGTTTTTAGCTCGTCCAGCATCGCTTGTTCTGGAAAGTCAGCATATACATCCTGTGTAGGAATACTTAATAATGGAATCAGGAAAAAACAACTTAGTAAATTTTTTGGAAACTTAAATTTTTTATCTAACACACCAAACAGCAATAAAGATAAAATTAATACCAGTAATACCCGTAAAAAATTGAGTAACATGATCACTTTAGGTGATAAATACCAAAATGATACCTGTTGCAAACTATCTACCGATCCATTCCAAGATAAATATATTTTTGTCCAACTCCATTGAGGCAACCCAGGCCCTGTTTGAATATTTGCATCAGGGTCTATAGAGTCAAGCTGTACTGTTTTTTGTTTACGCTGACTATTTACATAAGAAGAAGGGCTGGCTAACTTGCGTAATTTGGGGGTCGACTGACTCATGACCTCATCATTTTCAAGCCATACAGGTTCTTGCCTATACTCTTGCCCCTCCTGAACACGGGGTGAGATTTGTTTCCACTGGGACTCTAACTGTGGATACATCCCCACTCTAATTTGTGACACCATAAAAGGTATAACAATAAGTAGCAAAGTAAGCCAACAGGCATTTCTGTACCATTTTATGATATTCTGAAATTTACCTTTTGGTATTACTCTGATTAAGGCAATGGCGGCAAGAATATTCAACCAAATAAAATGTGGGGATTGAGGCTCATGCCAGCATAAACTCAAACTAATCAGGGTAAAAATGCCCCAATAAATATTCCATAAACGACTAATCGCTAAAGAGGCAATAAGGACTAAAAATAAATCCAATAATGTCCATTTTGAAACCCAACTATTAGGAACATTATCAACACCACTCGCCATAAGTAACCGCCAACCAGGTGGGATATTTAACTCTGCTTTTGCTTGAGAAAAATCCTGCTCCCAACCTACTGCACTCATTTGGTTTATATCACCAACAATACGGCTATCTGCTTGTAAATTTACCTTTCCCGTCCTAATTTCTACCCCAGCTTTATTATCGACAGAACGAGTGACTAATTGGTTTTTCCCATTTAATAGGACTTGCCCTACTTTTGTTTGTTGCAGTGCATTTAACCGCCAGTCCTTAGTCATTTTTCCATTAATGCTGTCACTAACGGTGTATCCCTTTCCGTCAAAATCTAACCATAATTTTCGATTTAATCTCAGTTGATTAGGTTCAGGCTCCGGATCTCCTCGCCTAATAACTTTAAACACCATGGTTTCCCCTTGCTTTACTCTATAGGCAGGCAAGTGTCGCCATGCCTTTGGTAATGTTGTTTGACTGGGGTCAATAGACTTTAACTGATTAATTTCTACAATACGTTGATAAGGCTGTGCTTTAAATGACCAAATTTCTGATTGTGGCCATTTATCATCCCTTATATTTAAACTGAGCTGAGTTAGGGGCTTAGGATATCGAGCCTGCAGTTCAATATGCCAGCGACCAGGACGTACTTGAATCAGTAAATCACCATTTGGCTCAATTCTGGCGGGCAAAGGACTGGTTAAGGCAATGGGAATAGAATGTTTTAATAAAGCATGCGCTAACTTCACTTCTCTTTGGTCACCCGATACTTCCAATTCTAAAAAAGTGCTTACTTGCAAAGGAATATTATCATCAACCTTTCTAAACACTTGGAATGCTAACTTATTTTCTATGCTTTTAGGTTTGTTTACCCCTGTATCACTTGCTTTTAACCAGACTCGATTACTTTTAATAATGGGGTGTCTAATAACCTTTGCATTGACCGTTAAATTTAAAATCCCAGTATTTTCTGGAATAGCTAAATTTTCAGGCATCCGCTCCCAGAAAAAAAATCCAGTCATTAAATATGAGCCGGCTTCTAACTTTATGCCTGGTCTCCCTTGCTTTTCCATTACCAGCACTGGCTTATTGTTGATAGTCACTTGTTGAGGCCAGTTATTTGCATCACCCGGTAAATAAACCCAGCTCTGTTGATAAACCTGCCACTGACTGCTAAATGTTGCCTGTGTTGGTTTTAATTCTAAATTCAAATAGGCCGGCCAAGCACATTGTTTATGTTGATATTGCTGATAAAAGAAAGGGCATTGGTATGAACTGTCATCTTGTAACACCCATTCAACCCAGGGTTTAAGAGGCTCAGGTATATTATCTGTTCTTAAGGTGTTAGCAGATACTATAGAAAATTGAAAAACCAGAATAAAGAAAAAAGCAAAACGAGGCATAATTCATTCCTAAAAAGGGGTATTTAACTTTGATTCTATCCTGTAAATTAATAAAAAAACAACAACTTCCTTGACATATTGACGACTAACACTTACAAATGACTTTCATTAAACAGGTTATATTCAGCTATAAAAATTTCAAGAGGGGGAGTACATGTCTCTATTAGACACTTTAAAAAATATATTTTGTGGAAAAAATCAGCAAGATACTTCGGTAACAGAAAAAGTGGAAGATGTTATCGATGAAATAAAAGAAAAAACTGAGGAAGTCGTTGAGGATATAAAGGAGACTGTTGAGGAGGTTGTTGACACAATAGAAGAAAAATTTGAAGAAGTTACATCAGCTGTCAAAGCTAAAGTCTCCCCACCTATAAAAGAAGATAAAGCAATTCAACTTCCTGAAGATTCTGCATTAAGACGCCATGCTATATCAGCATTAAAAATAGAAATTGAATCGTCTATGCCTGATCGCCCAACTGATTCAGCTTTAAGACGCCACTATGATTCGGCAGTTCAAGCTAAACTAGCAGAATTAATTGACTAAATAGGATCCAAGGCAACTGGCAATAAATAAACCACCCACCTTGCTGGTTGCCTAGCTAAGCTTCAAAAGTAGGATGGGCAAAGGAGGTACGACGTGCCCATCCTACAACTCGTCTATTAATCTCTGATAGATTCCACCAAAACTACCATTGCTCATTAATAGAAAGTGAGCCTTTTCTTTTGCCTGCATTTTTAACTTAGCAATAATTTCATCTAATGTTGTACATATCTCAATATTATCTGCATATTGCTGTAGTTCTGATAAATCCCAATCCAAATTTTCTGGTTGATAAATAATTACAATATCCGCTTTAGCTAAAGAGTCAGCTAACGACTTTGTATGAATGCCCATTCGCATCGTATTTGAACGCGGCTCAACGATTGCCACAATTTTTTCTATTCCGACCTGTTTCCTTAACCCATCCAA
>JALSLS010000023.1 GCA_026988195.1 Methylomonas sp. | reverse complement strand
TTCACCTTTGTTAAGGTTTAATTTGGTTGTACCTTGCACATTACGCCTTTCTGAACGTTCATCACGTAACCTTTTTAATGCACGTACTCGACCTTCATTACGTGTCCGTCTCGCTTTAATGCCCTGTCTTACCCAGACTTCTTCTTTGGCTAATTTTTTATCAAATTCAGAATTTTGGTTTGCTTCATCTTCTAATGCTGCCGCTTTTCGGCGCAAATAATCTTGGTAATTCCCTGGCCATGAGACTAGATTCCCTCTATCTAAATCAACAATGCGTGTCGCTAGCTTTTGCAAAAAAGCTCTATCATGAGTGACAAATAATACGGCTCCCTGAAAGGCTAGGACTTGCTCTTCTAACCAAGCGATACTTTCAAAATCCAGATGGTTTGTTGGCTCATCTAATAACAGGACTTCAGGCTCTATAACTAAAGCTTGTGCCAAAGCTACACGTCGTTTCCATCCGCCCGATAAACTGCTAACTTTCACCTCAGCAGGTAAATTTAATTTTGATAAGGTTGACTCAACCCGTTGCTGAAAATGCCAGCCATTATGGGATTCTAGTTTATGCTGTAAATCACCTAGTTTTTTAAGTGACTGCTCCCCTCCATCCATGGTTTCTAATAAGTGATGGTATTGTGAAATCCAGCTACCTAATTCACCCAAGCCACCGGCAACAGCATCATAAATGGTATCCTCGCCGTTTAATTCTGGTGACTGTTCCAACCAAGCCAATTTTAATTCTGGTTGTCGCCAGACTTCACCACTATCTGCATGTACACTACCTGCGATAATTTTCATTAAGGTAGATTTACCTTCTCCATTTCTCCCTAACAGACCTACTTTTTCACCTGGATCTAATTGAAAATCTGAATTTTTTAGTAAGGCGTGCGTACCATAAGCTATGGATACATTTTTTAATCGGATTAATGGCATTTTTTTTGTAAAAACCTTCTTAGTAAGTCCAGTCCACGAATAGCAGCCTGGTTTTGTTTACGTTTTATGGGGCCGGCTAGGATATGAGTATTTTTTACAATCCCCTCGGGTGTTAACAGAACATTATATATAACTATGCTTTGTTGTTTATCGTGAAATTGCGTTTTATTACCTTGATACATCTGTACCAAAACTAAATCTGTATTATTTTTTTGTTTCAGCCTGTTAGCAACCTCTATTGCCAGCTGAGCTAAATCCACTTGAGCGGAATGCTCAAACTGTTGATAGCTTGAGCTATGTAACCAGTCAAACCCAATACATTTAGCCGCGATAAGGCCTTGTGTTGCTGTTTCTTGTATAGAAAGTGTTAGGTTTTTATCTGTCATTAACTGATCAATAACTTGTAAAAAGCTTAATCCTGCCTTTGCGGGTTGATCACAAGTAAAAACAGCATCACCAATCAATTCAATTAATTGATCCACACAGACTTTTGCCTCTATCCCTGCGGGAAAGAGTAATTTTGTTTGCACTTCCTCTGATGTTGCCCTAAAACTGAGTTGTACATTATCTGGCAGTAGGAAGTCATTAATTTTTTGTTGTAAGTCAGACTCGCCAACCCCTACTGATTTAATAGTAAACAACTGATCCTGCTTTAAAAAAAAACGTGTTTGTAACTGTTTTTTTATATGCGTCCTAAACATATTACGCATTTCTGTTGGCACACCGGGTACAAATACAAACCAGCTTTGATGTTTTTTAATTGCAAACCCAGGAGCCGTTCCCCATGCATTATCTATGGGGATAGCACCTCGGGGGAAGTACGCCTGCTTTCGATTAATATCCGCCATTTTTTTCTGCCTACTGGCAAAATAAGCTTCTATCTGTGCCAAAGCTTGCTCATCTAAGATTAAAGGGCAATTAAATGCGATAGAAACCGCTTCAGCAGTTAAATCATCAATGGTTGGCCCTAAGCCTCCAGTACAAATACAAAAGTCTGCACGTTGCGATATTTCTGTTAGCAACCCAACCAAATCAGCTAATTTATCACCTACCGCAGTATGTCTTGCAATAGAAAATCCCAAATCAACCAGTTGTTGAGATAGCCAAGCCGCATTGGTATCTACCACTTGACCGGTGATAACCTCTTCCCCTTGGGAGAATATTTCAGCGATAGGGTTGTTCATATATGATTAAACCAATAAGGTAATGAAACTAAACTACATAAAGTGGTGACAGTAACCGCCATAGCATAGAGCTCACTGTCTAGTTTATAACGGTCACAAAAAACAATCCCCATCAACATACTGGGCATGGCTAAATCTAATACCACTGCCGCTTTATATTCGGCACTCATACTTGAGTATGGCAATACCATTGTCACCAATAATGGCATAAGCATCAATTTAATCACTATAACAGGAATGATATAAGGAATATTTCTTAGCTTAAGACTGTTCCAACTAAGTGCCAGCCCAAGGGAAAATAACATTAACGGAGCAACAGCTGCCGAGAGTTTACTTAATGTACCACTCAGCCATTCAGGAACGGGGATATGGTTAAGGTTTAAAATAACTGCAATGAAGGCTGCCCAAAAAGGTGGTGTATTTAAAAAGGACCACATAGCCCTATGCTGGCCTTTATCGACACCATAATGTCGAGCAATCAAAATACCTACCGTAAACAACAACGGGGAAAAGGCAAAAAGGTCTAATTGTATAACAACCGAACGCGCCCAGAACCCAAAAACCTGCTCTAAAACAGGTAAACCTAAATAAGTTACATTAGGAAACGCCGTTGCTAACAACAAAGCACCTACCACTGGCGGCCTTAGCTTAAAAAATGATAAAACACACCACATAAGCGCTAAACTTGATGCAATAGCAGTAACGCCAATGAGGCTGAATTCAACAGAATGCCGCCCCAAAGTCGCTTGCCATAAAACATCTAAGATTAAAGTAGGAAGTAATAAATAATATACAACCGAGGTGAGCACCTGCCGTGTATGTCCTGCGGTTAAACCTGCGGGTTTAAGTATTCTCCATCCTACCCCACAAGCGATGATCAACATCATTTGTATTAGTGTTACCGTCATAATATTGCTTGTAACCGTTCAGTCCCCCTCTTTGGAAAAGAGGGGTTAGGGGAGATTTTATTAGACAAATCCCCTCAACCCCCCGTTGTACATGGATGTACTAGTGTCGCACTAGGCAGGAGCCGATTGAGACCTTTTTCAAAGGGGGAAGTGAACGGTGACTATTGGTTTTATTAATAAGCTTTATATTTTACCATTTCTAGTTTAAGAGTTCTGGTAATATAGACGGTTAAATTTTATTTTAACTTCCTCAATGGATAAGACTTTATGACTGAATCATTTATTTCTAAAAAACCTATTCCTGTTCGTGAAAGGCTGATTATGGCTTTAGATGTTCCTAGCATTGCAGAAGCACAAGCTTTGGTTGAAGAATTAGGTGACTCAGTGATTTTTTACAAAGTAGGCATGGAATTATTTATGTCGGGTGATTATTTTGGCTTTATTGAATGGTTGAAAGCACGTCATAAAAAAGTATTTGTTGATTTAAAGTTTTTTGATATTTCAGCCACTGTCGGACGAGCCATTAAAGCATTGAGCAGTAAAGGCGTTGACCTTGCCACTATTCACGGTAATGATGCCATTATGGAAGCTGCAGCGGCTAATAAAGGCGATTTAAAAGTATTAGCAGTAACCGCCTTAACCAGTTTAGATCGTGGTGATTTAGATGATTTAGGGTTTAAATGTGATGTTCGTGAGTTAGTATTATCACGCGCTAAACGTGCATTACAAATTGGTTGTGATGGTATTGTTTCTTCTGGGCTTGAAGTGTCTATGTTACGCAAAGAACTAGACCACCGCTTATTAGTAATTACCCCAGGGATTCGCCCTGTTGATAACCGTGTTGATGACGACCAAAAACGTGTTGTAAGTGTAGAGCAAGCTTTTCAAAATGGTGCTGATTATATTGTGGTTGGCCGGCCTATTCGTGATGCTGAAAATCGTCAGGCGATGGCTGAAAAAATCCAACAACAGATTCTTTCTCAATTCTAGGTCATCATAAAACGATGCTTACATTGGGGGCTGGCACACCGCTTATCATCACACGGCTCCATCCCCACGTGTATGGGGAACACGGAGCCAGTATATGTTCTTAGCGATAAGTATTGAAAATCTTAAGGACAGATTTAGTGTTATTAGGTCAGGAGGGTTAATTCCAGAAATTAACCTAAATGACAAATCACGATATGAAGTAATAGAAGGAAAGATATAGCCTCTTCAGTGGACGCCACTTCCACATGCAGCAGTCATTGTTACCAGGACAAGATCTCAGGGTTGAGCCAGCGATTTTCCAACCGTTAAAGAGGCTATAACCTTAGTTTAAACCTATTTTAAACAAATGTTAATGGTAAAAAAGTATTATTTTTTACCAGCATTCCACCAGTTTTTTACAGGTAAATAACAAAAATTGTTAAAATCTGTCGCAAATCTACTGTAACAACAATTTCACTTGAAATAGGGTAAGTTAAGGATAAATAAAGAAAATTTATATATTCCTCTCTTTTTCTTTATTCGCATTCTAAATACTCCCCCACAGTATACGTGGTATTAACTACCAGAGCGGTTCATCCCCACGTGTATGGGGAACACTTGTATCTGTATTACTATAGAGTCAACTAAAGCGGTTCATCCCCACGTGTATGGGGAACACTGATTAATTAAATTGAACCCAAACACCATCGACGGTTCATCCCCACGTGTATGGGGAACACACTCTCATTTAGTTTGAGTAATGCGAGTAATTCGGTTCATCCCCACGTGTATGGGGAACACGACCCTTACACGTTAGCTGGTCGGGCTTAGTGCGGTTCATCCCCACGTGTATGGGGAACACCTGGTGTCACTGCTTCATCATTTCAAAAGCTCCGGTTCATCCCCACGTGTATGGGGAACACTGATTAATTAAATTGAACCCAAAC
>JALSLS010000022.1 GCA_026988195.1 Methylomonas sp. | reverse complement strand
AAACTGGCAGAAATAAAATTGTCATTGAATAAATAGACTTCGCTAACTCACAATAAATAATCCACTAAAATAGCTCCAGCGCTCCGTGACACTGGAGCGATGGGGGGGGGGGTGGAGCTTATTGCGAGGTAACTATTCAGCATCTTTAGTACACTATTTTGTAGGAGCGTCCGCCCTCGGCGCGATTAAAATGATGCTCTTTTCTGTAAAACTTTCAATTACCTTCGCGCCGACTAGTGCATGGACAGATATTTGCTCCTGCAATATCTGCATTCACTACACCCATGTAGATTATGCACGTAGGTAGAGCAATGCAGGAGCAATTGCCGAGGGCGGATGCTCCTACATCATCATTGCCTACTCACAAGCTGAATAGTTACATTGCGAGTTGCCTTACACCCTGTTCATTTCTATCACTACGCCTATTCTATTCTCTAAAATCTCCATTTCAGGTAGAATCACTTCCTTTTCCCTGTTTATTTATGCCCTGCCTAATTAAAACCAGTCAACACTGCATAAGCATTATTAACGCGACCAATGAATGGGTAGGTAAAACCATCTCATGGCTTACTTTAGTGATGGTTATCACTACCTTTATTATTGTTATCCTCCGTTATGCTTTTGATCTGGGCTGGATTGCTTTACAAGAATCAGTTTCCTACATGCATGCTATTATTTTTATGTTAGGCGCAGCATACACTTTAAAATGTGATGCCCATGTTAGAGTCGATATACTCTACCAGCGATATAGTCTAAAAACACAGGCATGGATAGACTGCATAGGTACTTTATTACTGCTACTCCCCGTCACCAGTTTTATTATCTGGAGTAGCTGGGAGTACATCGCTAACTCATGGAATATTCAAGAAAGCTCTAGAAACTCAGGTGGCTTACCTGGAGTCTATTTATTAAAAACATCCATATTATTAATGGCGGCATTACTTATCCTACAAAGTGTTTCTGTTTTTTTACAAAACCTATTGATTATTTTCGGCTTTACCGAGGAGAAAAGTTAAATGGACCATTACCTAGCCCTCTGGATGTTTGCTGCTGTCTTTATCGTACTGCTAACGGGCTATCCGGTAGCATTTGTATTAAGTGGTACTGCACTTGCTTTTGCCTCTGTGGGTATACAATTTGATGTATTTGATGCCGCTTTCTTAAATGCTCTCCCTAATCGCCTATTTGGCATTATGAACAACCAAACCCTCATGGCGGTGCCTCTCTTTGTTTTTATGGGGGTCATGCTGGAACGTGCAAAAATTGCAGAAGATTTATTAGGCTCAATCGCTGAATTATTTGGCTCATTAAGAGGAGGCCTTGGTATTGCCGTAATGCTAGTCGGTATGTTAATGGCTGCCAGCACGGGGATTGTAGGAGCAACTGTTGTCACCATGGGGCTGATTTCCCTTCCTAGCATGTTGAAAAATAACTATGACCCATCCATTGCCTGCGGCACAATTTGCGCATCAGGCACATTAGGTCAAATTATCCCTCCCTCCATTGTATTAGTTTTATTAGGTGATGTTATCTCTTCTGCCTATCAACAAGCTCAACTGGATATGGGGATTTTTTCACCTGAAACTATTTCAGTGGGTGACTTATTTGCCGGTGCATTATTGCCCGGCTTAGGTTTGGTTTTTATGTATTTAAGCTATATTATAATAACCGCTTGGCTTTCACCTACCTCAATGCCAGCCCCTGAAAAGGTTATTAGAGAAAAAGGATTCTACCCCCGCATTGCAAAAGGCCTTGCAGCCCCTCTACTACTCATTTTCTCTGTACTTGGCTCAATTATGGGGGGCTTAGCTACCCCCACAGAGGCAGCAGCTGTTGGCGCTACAGGTGCCATTTTTCTTGCCTTTCTAAAAAAACAATTATCCTTGCCTACCTTACAAGAGGTCATGCAAAATACCACGCGAATCACCAGTATGGTATTTATGATCTTAATCGGTGCAACTCTTTTTTCTTTGGTCTTTCGGGGCTTTGAAGGTGATGAATTAATTATTGAGTTATTATCTGACTTACCTGGTGGTAAATTTGGAGCCATGTTCTTTGTTATGCTGATCATGTTCCTGCTTGGTTTTGTACTTGATTTTATTGAAATAACCTTTGTTGTTGTCCCCATTGTAGGGCCTATTTTATTGACCATGGGAATTGACCCTGTTTGGCTGGGCATTATGATTGCTATTAACTTACAAACATCATTTTTAACTCCGCCTTTTGGCTTTGCCTTATTCTATTTACGGGGTGTGGCTCCTAAAGAAATTACCACTGGACAAATTTACAAAGGCGTTATTCCTTTTATTGCCATTCAATTGTTGATGTTGGCACTTCTAGCTTTCTGGCCAGAATTGGCGACTTGGCTACCTTCTGTTATTTACTCTGATATTTGATATTCTCAATGAAAAAGCTACTCTTTCTATTAATATTAAGCCTACAAGCTTGTGGGCAAACAGGTCCACTTTACCTCCCTGATGACCAGGCTCCTATTTACACCTCGGAATAAAAATCACTAATATGGATTACTTTAGTTACAAAGAAAATAAATTATTTACTGAAGACGTTGCGGTGGAAGACATTGTTGCTAAATATGGCTCGCCTTGTTACATATATTCGCGCGCGACCTTTGAGCGCCATTGGAAAGCTTTCGACCAAGCCTTTGGTGACCATCCTCATTTAATTTGTTACGCCGTAAAAGCCAACTCAAACATTGCTATTCTCAATATCTTAGCTCGTTTAGGCTCAGGCTTTGATATTGTCTCAATAGGTGAATTAGAAAGAGTCTTAGCCGCTGGAGGAGACCCTAAAAAAGTAGTCTTCTCAGGGGTAGGAAAACGTGAAGATGAGATTACAGCGGCACTTAAAATTGGCATTCGTTGCTTTAACATAGAGGTTAAAGGTGAATTAGACCGAATTAACCAATTAGCCGCTGAACTAGGTGTCATTGCAGCGGTTTCATTTAGAGTAAATCCTAATGTTGATGCAAAAACCCACCCTTATATTTCTACTGGCTTAAAAGAAAATAAATTTGGCATTGATATTGATCAGGCACTTACCGAATACCGCCGTGCTGCGAAAATGGATCATATAAAAATAATCGGGATTGATTGCCATATAGGCTCTCAATTAACAGAAACATCGCCTTTTTTAGCCGCTTTAGATAAAGTAATTGACCTCGTTAATACCTTAAAGCAAGAAGGTATTGAATTACACCACTTAGATTTAGGCGGAGGCCTTGGTATCTGTTATAAAGATGAGCAGCCACCATCACCTGCAGAGTATGTTTCAGCTATCTTAGAACGTTTAGGCGACAATCATTATGAAATTGCCTTAGAACCTGGCAGAGCTATTGCTGGAAATGCGGGGATTTTAGTGACTAAAGTTGAATATTTAAAACCGACTGAACATAAAAACTTTGCTATTGTTGATGCTGCCATGAATGATTTAGTACGCCCTTCTTTATACAGCGCTTGGCAAAATATTATTCCTGTCAATAAAAGCAGCTCAGTTGCTGAATGTGCTTGGGATATTGTTGGCCCCGTCTGTGAAACAGGTGATTTTTTAGGTAAAGATCGCACTTTAAAGCTTTCTGAAGGTGACTTGCTAGCTATTCGGTCATCAGGTGCATATGGCTTTACAATGAGTTCTAGCTATAATTCTAGACCTAGGCTAGCTGAGATTATGATTGATGGACCAGAGACTCATCTAATTAGAGAAAGAGAGTCGATCCCTCAGTTATGGCAAGGTGAAAAATTATTACCTTAATTTTAAACCCCATTTTATCATGATTAAATTTACTAAAATGCATGGCCTAGGTAATGACTTTGTTGTTATTGATGCCATAAACCAGAACATTTCACTATCACCAGCACAAATACAGTTTATTGCTGATAGAAATTTTGGTATCGGTTGTGATCAGTTGTTATTAGTAGAGCCACCTCTAAGCCAAAATGCTGATTTTAAATACCGCATTTTTAATGCTGATGGTAGTGAAGTCGCTCAATGTGGAAATGGCGCTCGTTGTTTCGCACGCTTTGTACACGACAAAAACTTATCCTCAAAAGAGGAAATTACAGTTGATACCAATTCAGGGCAACTTATATTAACATTTGATGCTGACGGTTTAATTACCGTTAATATGGGAATCCCAAAACATTTACCGAGTGAAGTACCAATAATTGCAGAGCAACAAGCTTTGTCCTACTCACTTTTTGTTAATCACACTGAAATTGTTTTTGGTGCCGTTTCAATGGGTAACCCACATGCCGTTATCACGGTTAAAGATATTAAGACTGAACCTGTTGCAAAAATTGGGGCTGCTTTAGAAAGTCACCCTTTTTTCCCAGAACGAGCTAATATTGGTTTTATGCAAATAATAAATCGACAACACATTAAGCTGCGCGTTTATGAACGTGGAGCTGCTGAAACCTTAGCCTGTGGCAGTGGAGCCTGTGCAGCAGTCGTTATTGGCGCGGAGCAAAACCAATTAGACAAAAATAACATTACCGTAGAATTACCCGGCGGATCATTAGAAATTAACTGGGCAGGGCGAGGGCATGCAGTTTTTATGAAAGGTCCAGCCACATCAGTCTTTGAAGGGCAAATAGAATTATGAGCGTTGATAACACCGTAGAACAAAATGAATTAAGTCCTGCTCAAGTTGAAGCTTATTTAGATGAACACCCAGAATTTTTTCATCAGCATTTAGCCTTACTAGAAAATATGAGCATCCCTCACCCGAGTGGGAATGCAGTTTCTTTAATCTCAAAGCAATTAGAAATTTTCAGAAGCAAGCATCAAGAGCTAGAAAACCAGTTAAATGCTTTAATTGAAATAGCCAAAGGTAACGATATTACCCTGAATCAAATGCATGAACTGTCCTTAGCCTTAATGGAAGCTCATACTATTGACGAAGTGGTCACTAACCTAGATAAAGTATTT
>JALSLS010000021.1 GCA_026988195.1 Methylomonas sp. | reverse complement strand
CAAAAGCGTGCTGATGAGATTAAGCGTTATTTGGTGAGCCAAGGGATGAATGAGAAAAATATAAAAATTAAAGCATATGGTGAGAGTCGACCCGTTAAAAGTAATCGGTTTCCTAAAGGGCGAGCTCAAAATCGTCGAGTAGTTCTAAACTTTATTAGCTGACACCGTATTTTTTATCAAAAGTTAAGCATAAAATTCGGTATAATTGACTCCAATTTTTATCTATTATAGTAGTTAGGGCGTTATGTCGGAAATCAATAAAGTTGTACTGGCCTATTCAGGTGGATTAGATACCTCTGTTATTTTAAAGTGGCTGGAAGAAGTCTACTCATGTGAAGTTGTAACTTTTACAGCAGATGTCGGGCAAGGTGAAGAGGTGGAGCCAGCCAGGGCAAAAGCTGAAGCTATTGGTATTAAAGAAATTTATATTGATGATATGCGTGAAGAATTTGCGAGGGACTTTGTCTTTCCAATGTTCCGCGCAAATGCAATTTATGAAGGTGAATATTTATTAGGTACCTCAATTGCTAGACCTCTTATTGCAAAACGTTTAATTGAAATTGCAAATGAAACAGGTGCTCAAGCAATATCACATGGAGCGACAGGTAAAGGAAATGACCAAGTTCGGTTTGAATTAGGTGCTTATGCCTTAAACCCGGATATTCAGATTATTGCACCTTGGCGTGAATGGGACCTTAGTTCGCGTCAATCCTTACTAGATTATGCTGCACAACATGGCATTGCTGTTGAAAATAAAAAAGGTAAAAAGTCACCTTATTCAATGGATGCTAACTCCCTTCATATTTCTTATGAAGGCGATATTTTGGAAGACCCTTGGAATGAGCCAGAAGAAAGCATGTGGAAATGGACTGTTTCACCTGAAAATGCACCTGATGTAGCTACATACCTAGAATTAAGTTATTTAAAAGGTGATATTGTCGCCATTGATGGGGTTCCTCATACCCCAAATGAAGTAATGGAAAAACTGAATTTAATTGGTGGTGCTAATGGTGTTGGGCGTTCTGATATTGTCGAAAATAGATATGTGGGGATGAAGTCTCGCGGATGTTATGAGACTCCTGCCGGAACCATTATGCTTAAAGCCCATAGAGCAATGGAATCACTTACCTTAGATAGAGAAGTCACGCATTTAAAAGATGAATTAATGCCGCGTTATGCAACCTTAATTTATAACGGTTACTGGTGGAGCCCAGAGCGTGAAATGCTACAAACGATGATTGATCATTCACAGGTTACCGTGAATGGAACTGTCAGAGTTAAATTATATAAAGGTAATGTTATTATTGTAGGCAGAGAATCTAAAACAGATAGTTTGTTTGATGAAAATATTGCCACTTTTGAAGATGATGACGGTGCTTATAACCAAAAAGATGCAGAAGGGTTTATTAAGTTGAATGCATTAAGAATGCGAATTGCAGCGAAAAAGAAATAAGTGTAACAACTCACCCCTACTTGAAAGAGGGCTTAAGAGCACAAGCTGTGGGTGACTAGTTACAAATAAGTTTTTATTATTTTTTTGAATGCTTTTAGCTTCTGATTTTTCTGGAAGCTTGGGCTATATCGTTTACATTTCCACATGGTTATATTTTTCGGAAGCTTGTATAATGAACAGCTATGTCTTTATTACAAGCTTAACTCGAAGAATAAAAATAAAATGAGTGTAATATTATGCGCAAAATAAAACCAGAACTCGGTGGTAGCAAAGACCTGCAAGGTTTTGTTGTTGTGCGAAATATTCCTCATCAAGGACTAGTAAAAGCAAATAGAACATTATTATTGATCGCCTCATCTTTAATGATTATTGTTTTTGTTTTAGGTTTTTTGTTAATGCCTGAAGATAATATGCTAGAAACACTTAAAGCAAGGCGTACCCCTATTGTTAATTCTTATGAAGTACAAAACCCAGCATTATCAGCTGAGATTAATACCTTAAAAGGCCAGTTAGTTGGGCTTGTTAGTGGTTCAATTGAAAGTAAACTAAGGTCTTTGGAAGTCAGTGTTCGAAAAGGCAGTGTAGATGACTCTCTAGGCACTATTCAGGATTTGAAGAATGATGTGAAGTTTTTACAAGCCTATTCGGCACCTAAAAACACAGTTGTTGAAAGTAAAGTGAATCAGGCATTGCTTGAAGAGGTTTCTCAGTTAAAACGACTGATTTATCTTACTGTCACTTCTTGTGGGTTAATGTTTGCAGCTATAGCGGGAGTATGGATGAAAAGACACTTTCGTTTAACTGAGCCGGGCTCTGAAACAAGGCCGACACTAGGGCAGAAAAAATAGTTTTCAACTGTTTTAGTTTTATAAGTATTTTAAAAGGCCACTGATTTGTGGTCTTTTTTTTGCCTGATCGGTTAATAAAATGCTCTATAGATAATAAGCAGCCTAAGTGTAGGGGTGGATCTATGTGTATGCACCTTTTATTTTTACTGTCATTAACTTAAGGGTGTTGTAGGATGGGCAAAGCGATAGTGTGCCCATCAATTCAGCGAGATGCCATTGATTGCCAGTTGCCTTAATGAGACAGTGACCTATTATTTTACAAAATATCCTGTGTCGGCTAATGGTACATAAAATGCACCCTACATAAAAATCCTTGCTCCTTTGTTCTGAAATGGTAACTATTCAGCTTGTGAGTAGACAATGATGATGTAGGAGCAAATATCTGTCCATGCACTAGTAGGCGCGAAGGTTATTGAAAGTTTTAGAGAAAAGAGCATCATTTTAATCGCGCCGAGGGCGGACGCTCCTACAAAATATTGCACTAAAGATGCTGAATAGTTAACTGGCAGCTTGATATTTTAGGCATAAAAAAAGCCATATCCGAAGATATGGCTTTTATACTCTGTATATAGACTAAAGGCGAGATTATTAATCTATATTCTTACCGCGATTATTTGCTTAAGAATTTGTATACTGCAGCAATTGCTTCATCTTCAGAGTATCCTGCTTTTTTAACAGGGCCGATAGCCATAATAGCCGCCATTGCTTTAGGCATGCCATTTTTACCATTTTTCAAAGTGTCAGAAAAGCTAGCTAAATCTAGATCACCAGATTTAATTAAAGCTGGTAATTGTGGGTTAGAAGAGATGTCATGACATGCACCACAGCCACGACCAAAAGCACGATCGTAAATTTTCTTACCAACTTTCATTTCATCTGCAGCTAACGCTTGTCCACTTAAAGCAATTAAAGCAATACCCGCTAATACACTTAATGATTTTTTCATTTTAGTTCTCTCTTTGTGATAAAAAACAACTGACTTTTACCCTTTTAAATATAAGCCAATTGGTTGAAATAGTAATTTCATAAATGTTAGTTTATTTTCAACAATAGTTCAATCTTAATTTTGTTAAAGTTCGATTGATTACAGCTTTATTATCAATATACTGCCTGAATATTGACTGAATTTTAGTTATTTTCTCCACTTTTGTAAAAATCCATTGCTAGCAATACTGTAAAACTTTTTATTATTGGCGGTGAAATTTAAAGAAAAGATCGTTGCAGCTGTTGGGCGCCATTCAGCATCTTTTTTAGGCCTCCAAAATTCCAGTAATTTACCTGATTTAATGTTCCATAAATCGATACGTTGGGTTGTATGTCCCGTCAGAAGGTATTTATTATTTTTAGAGAATTTTGCGGCAGATAAAGTTATTAGCTTTGGGCCAATTTCTTTACGAACTTTTCCATTTGAAATTTTCCATAAACGAGTCTGGCTTAAAGCCGCATTGGTTAATGCATATTTATCATCTTCACTTAGGGCAACAGTAGAAAGTTTGTTGCGATGTTGCCAAGTATATTTAAGTTTACCCGTCGATAAATCCCATAGTTTAGCTGTATGGTCATCTGACCCCGTTATTGCATATAAACCACTGCTAGAGATGTCGGATGTTGAAACTAAATCAGTGTGCTCAAAAGCATACAATGTTTTACCATATTGCAGGGCAAGATAAATAGCTTTATCGGCTAGCCCGACTAAGGCAAATTGGCCGTCAGGTGAAATACTAATATTATGGATATTAGCTAAGCCCCAAACAGCTAACAAAGTTCCATCCGATATTCGCCACCAGGCAATAGAGTCTTTTTCAGCTGTGATAGCAAACTCTTCCGAAGGTGTTATATCTGTAGCGATAATACCGCTAGTTTCATCCGTGTGCTTCCATTGATGAATAAGTGAAGGCTTGCCTTTAATTTCCCATAACTCACCAAACCCCTCTGTTGTACCGAGTAGGGCATAGTTCTCTGATAAACTCGCTGAAAACAAATTACTGGCTAGGGAAATTGTTTTTTCAGGTTTAGGAGTCAGATCACATGCTGATAAAAAACAGCTGAGAATAAGGAATGATAAAACGTTTAGTCTATGCATAATTAATAAGGATAGATTAAGACGAGGCATTAAACCAATTTAATTTATCGTGCAGTGAGACGACTGTACCTACAATAATAAGGGTAGGGGCTTTAATTTGTTGATCAATGACTGACTGAGGCAAAGACTCTAAGGTGCCTGTAATAACGCGTTGGTTTTTTGTTGTACCTTGCTGAATAATAGCGATTGGATGGTCTTTTGAACAACCATGACTCATTAATGATTGGCAGATCTTAGCTAAGCCAGAAAGCCCCATGTAAAAGACTATAGTTTGGTGAGGGGCAGCTAACTGTTGCCAATTTAAGTCAGTAGAGCCATCTTTAAGATGACCAGTAACAAAGGTACAGGACTGAGCATGATCCCTGTGGGTTAATGGAATTCCTGCATAGGTAGAACAACCAGAAGCGGCAGTAATACCTGGAACCACTTGAAAATCAATATTTTCTTCCAGTAAGGCTTCAATTTCTTCCCCACCTCGCCCAAAAATAAAAGGGTCACCTCCTTTTAAGCGGACAACTCGCTTACCTTTTTTGGCTAAAGACAGTAATAAATCATTAATAGACTCTTGGGGGAGGCTATGATTGGCACGTTGTTTCCCA
>JALSLS010000020.1 GCA_026988195.1 Methylomonas sp. | reverse complement strand
GCAGCTTATAAATTCCGCATCCGTGACCGCGCGAAGTATACCATTTAAAAACTTTAACCTTAGGAATGGAAAATAAATGCGAAAGCTTACATTCATCATAAAATTACTGGCGACTACCTACCTATTATTAAGCTTGTCACTCTTTATTTTTCAACGTAATTTGCTGTACCACCCTTCTGCTAAAATAGCTCACCCATACCAAGAGCAGACATTCCAGAATGGAGAGGAATTAATAAAAGTTATCACCCTTAACCCAGGGAAAGCCAATGGTATTATTCTTTTTGGCGGCAATGCTCAAGTTATTGCACTCAGAGCCCCCGTTTATCTGAAAAAATTCCCGCATCATACCGTTTATTTAGTTAATTACCGAGGGTATGGAGGGAGTAGCGGCACACCAGAAGAGCAAGCTCTCTATTCTGATGCCTTATATATTTACGATAAAATCAACAAAAACCATAAAACCATTTCAGTTATCGGTCGAAGCCTCGGCACCGGGATTGCCAGCTATCTCGCCTCTAAAAGAAATATTAACAAGCTGGTCTTAATCACCCCTTATGACAGTATCGAGAATATAGCAAAACTTCGCTATCCACTATTTCCCATCTCCCTCATATTGCAAGATAAATTCGACTCTGCTAACAAGGTTAACACTATCAAGGCTAAAACATTGATTCTTCTAGCAGATCACGACAAAATCATTCCATTAGAAAGTTCAAAACGTTTAATCAATAGGTTTCCGGCTTCTCAAATAACAGTAGAAACTATTAAAAACGCAGACCATATCACTCTTTCTCATAACCCAAGATTCTTTGCCCTATTACAACAGTTTTTACAGGTCAGCTCAGCTTACCCCCTTTATTTAGGAATGGGCAAGGAATAAGCCGAGCAACTAGCGCATAACAAGCTACAATCGCAACCAGCATCCTGCTTCAAGCGACCCTTGCACATCCATGTGCTACGCAACTGTTTGTACAAAGCTTCCCGTCTTGCTTATTCTATACGCATTATTTATAGATTGTGATACCCCGTTTCTTCATGCAAAACGATATCCAACCCTTCGACCTCTTCATCAACAGAAACCCGTATACCAATCATCGTATCAATCAGTTTTAAAATAAGGTAACTAAAACCGGCACTCCAGATAATAGTGACACCAATAGCCAAAGCTTGTACACCGACTTGATCCATAATAGAGACTCCTTCCGCTAAACCTAAGCCCCCTAAACTACTCGCAGCAAAAACACCTGTTAATAGTGAGCCTGTAATACCACCTACCCCATGCACGGGGAATACATCTAATGAATCATCTATTTTTAATACACGCTTAACATACTGAGTCGCATAGAAACACACGACACCTGCAGTAACACCAATGACTAACGCTCCTGCTGGGCCAACAAAACCAGATGCAGGGGTAATAGTACCTAAGCCTGCAACCATACCCGTCACAATGCCTAAAACACTAGGCTTACCAAATTTGATCCACTCGATAAACATCCAGGTCAGTGAGCCTGCCGCAGCTCCAATATGAGTCACTAACATCGCCATACCCGCTGAACCATCAGCTGTTAGCGCGCTTCCCGCATTAAAACCAAACCAGCCGACCCATAACATTCCCGCTCCCGTAACCACCATAGGCATATTATGGGGAGGCATAGGGGTTGTAGGAAAACCCTTCCTATTCCCCAATACCAAGGCAGTCACTAAAGCAGCAACACCCGCATTGACATGAATCACAATACCCCCAGCAAAATCCATTACCCCCATATCAGCCAACCAACCACCACCCCATATCCAGTGACAAACAGGCATATAAACAACGATCAACCATAAAGTAGTAAACCAAAGCATGGCAGAAAACTTCATTCTTTCTGCAAACCCACCAACAATCAAAGCAGGCGTAATAATGGCAAAAGTCATTTGAAACATAAAAAATACAGATTCAGGAATATCCCCTGTCAAAGTATCTGTCCCTAGATCTGGCATAAATACCTTAGCAGCCCCACCAATAAACTGTTGTAAATCACCTCCATCAGCAAAAATAAAACTGTAAACCCCCGCCAACCATAAAATAGAAACAATACAAGTAATTGCAAAGCACTGCATTAATACCGATAACACATTCTTACTTCTCACTAAGCCCGCATAAAACAGGGATAAACCTGGTAGAGTCATAAACAAAACCAACGCTGTTGAAGTTAAAACCCATGCTGTATTTGCTTGATTTAACTCATCCGCACTTGCTATGCCTGGTAGTAGCAGCAGCAAGCACAATAATATATAATTTTTTATAAAACTCATTTCTCAATATTCTTATTTTTCTTTTCAAAAAGTGGGATATAGGAAGCCAAACAACCCTATAAGGCTAGATAGCATCACTACCTGTTTCACCCGTTCTAATCCTTACAACTTGCTCTAAAGTAGAGACAAATATCTTACCATCTCCAATTTTTCCAGTATTTGCCGCTGTTACAATTGCTTCTACCGCCCGCTCTAAACTTTCTTCTGAAACCGCGATTTCTAGCTTAACTTTAGGTAAAAAATCAACTACATATTCGGCTCCTCGGTATAGCTCTGTATGTCCTTTCTGCCTACCAAAGCCTTTAACTTCAGTTACTGTCACGCCTGTCACACCTACTTCAGAAAGAGCTTCTCTAACATCATCTAATTTAAATGGCTTTATTATTGCTGTTATTAATTTCATTATTATTCCTAGTCGACCTTAAACCCTCAAAGAGGCTGTTGTGCAATCATATTAAATTCTGACCGAAGATACAATTAACTCCCCAAAATAGTACAGAGTCATTTTTTTGGTGCAAAAAAAAACGGAGGCAATACTGCCTCCGTTTTTTTAAGTTTTTTCACTAAAAGAATTAACTTTTAGGAATAAGGATCCCTTAATATCATCCTTTACTTGAATCAGTAAATTCTGGGTAAGCCTCCATACCACATTCAGAATAATCAACACCTTGGTATTCATCTTCTTCACTAACCCGAATACCCATAACTATTTTAATGATGTACCAAGTTATTAAACTTGCAACAAATACAAAACTAAAAATAGCCGCTATACCAATTAATTGAGCGCTCAACGATGCATCAGGATTTGAAATGCAAACCGCTAATAACCCCCAGATCCCGACAATACCATGCACAGATGTTGCCCCAACCGGATCATCAAGTTTTAACTTATCAATAGTGACAATTGAAAAGACTACAATTAAACCTCCGACAGCGCCTATCAAAGTCGCAACCATAGGTGTTGGAGTCAAGGGTTCAGCTGTGATAGCAACCAAACCAGCTAATGCCCCATTTAATGTCATTGATAAATCAGCTTTACCAAACATCAATTGCGCAGTCAGTAATGCAGCAATCACACCTCCAGCAGCTGCCGCATTAGTATTAACAAAAACCATCGCAACCGCATTTGCCTCACCAATATCAGAAATTTTTAACTCCGAACCGCCATTAAAACCAAACCAGCCTAACCATAGAATAAAAGTTCCTAAGGTTGCTAATGGCATATTACAGCCAGGAATTGGATAAATTTCGCCGTTTTCGCCATACTTACCTTTACGAGCACCTAGCAATAACACACCTGCAAATGCAGCTGTTGCACCACATAAATGCACTACACCTGACCCAGCAAAATCCAAGAAACCCAGCGTATCTAAAAAGCCACCACCCCATTTCCAGTAGCCTTGTAATGGATAGATAAACCCTGTCATAACCACGGCAAAAGCTAAGAATGCCCACAGCTTCATACGTTCAGCTACTGCACCCGATACGATAGACATCGCCGTTGCAACGAATACTACTTGAAAGAAAAAATCAGATAACTTTGAGTAGTATGTTTCCCCTTTACTACCCAATACCGCCTCTGCGGTATGATCTTCACCTAATAGAAAACCAATACCAGGCCAAACACTGTTTACCGCTTCTGCTGGATACATAATGTTATACCCACATAACATATACATCACACAAGCAATTGCAAATAATGCAATATTTTTAGTTAATATTTCGGTGGTATTTTTAGCGCGTACCAAGCCAGCTTCCAACATAGCAAAACCAGCAGCCATCCACATGACTAAAGCACCACTCATTAAGAAGTAGAACGTATCGAGTGCATAACTCAGTTCTGCTAATTTATTTAAAACTTCCACTTTATCACCTCTATTTTTAATTATTATTTACAAGGCTTCATTACCAGTTTCACCCGTACGAATCCGTACAACTTGCTCTAAAGGTGTTACAAAAATTTTGCCATCCCCTATTTTTCCAGTATTCGCAGCTTTAGTAATGGCTTCCACAGCTTGCTCAACCATCTCATCACCAACAGCCACTTCAATTTTTGCCTTAGGCAAAAAATCAACAACATACTCAGCCCCACGATAAAGCTCGGTATGCCCTTTTTGACGACCAAAGCCTTTAACTTCAGTCACAGTTATTCCTGACACCCCCACCTCAGATAATGCTTCACGCACATCATCTAATTTAAAAGGCTTTACAACAGCAGTTATTAATTTCATTAATCAATCCCTCATCTTTATTTAAACAGTTCAAGTTTACTCAAAATATTTTAAAGCACCAA
The DNA here is from genome assembly GCA_026988195.1 of Methylomonas sp. Lineage (GTDB taxonomy): Bacteria > Pseudomonadota > Gammaproteobacteria > Methylococcales > Methylomonadaceae > QPIN01. The sequence goes on along the minus strand of JALSLS010000020.1, from coordinate 394 downwards.
ACATGCCATATTCACAAGTAATTGATTGTAAATGTAAAAAATGATAAACCAATCACAATACCATCTCTCTTAGCACCTTATTGGTGCAAAACTTAACATACTTGCACCCCCTTACCTCCGCACAGCCTTTTTTCTACACCTAACCTAATCAGGAATATACAATCAGAAAAACCTTTTTATAAAACGACAAGGTAACTCGCAATAAATAAATCAACCATCAAAACAGTTCACACGCTTGGTATCATCACTATTTATGCTACGGAGTACCTCCCTAGGAGACTGCCCGAGAATAGAGAACCTGCTACGGAAAAAGCCCTTTTGGCCACTTTTTCCGTTCATTTTCGTTAAATAGCACAACTATTCGCCTCAAATGAACGAAAAAACTGACTCAAAA
>JALSLS010000019.1 GCA_026988195.1 Methylomonas sp. | reverse complement strand
CATGATATTGAGTGCTTTACAAAAGTTTTATCACTTACTGTTAAAAACAGAAACAGGCCTTCTAGTAGGGATGTTATTGTTAATGGTGACTATTGCAGTGATACAGATAGTGATGCGAAATTTTATGGGTGCAGGTTTAATTTGGGCTGAATCTCTATTACGTATAACCGTGTTGTGGCTAGCTCTGATAGGTGCAATGGTTGCCAGTCGAACAAATAGGCATATTGCGATTGATGTATTGGTTGATAAATTACCGAGTAGTATTCGGTATAAGGTTATGCGTTTGAGTCGAGGTTTAACATCACTGATTTGTTTTACCGTTGCTTGGTATAGTTTAAAGTTTGTTATAGATGAATACCAATATGGTGGGATTGCTTTTGGGTTTGTTCCTCATTGGCTTTGTGAAGCGATTATTCCTTTTTCATTAGGTATTATCGGCATACGTTATTTTGTATCTGCATTATTAATTAAGACCCCTGAGAATTTGAAAAGATGATAACACTGTTAGTAATATTAATTATACTCATGGGATTTATGGGTGTCCCTTTATTTGCGGTTATTTTAGCGGCAACTATGTTAGGGTTTTATACCGCTGGGGTTGATTTTAGTATAATTGCGGCAGAGCTTTACCGTTTGGCTGGAACGCCTATGTTGCTGGCTTTACCTTTATTTGCTTTTGTAGGGTATATTTTATCTGAAAGTAATACTTCTGAAAGGTTGTTGAGGCTTACTCGGGTATTTTTTGGTTGGATGCCTACTGGGCTGGCAATTGTTTCACTGGTGATTTGTGCTGTGTTTACGGCCTTTACAGGTGCTTCAGGTATTACTATTGTTGCTTTAGGTGCATTATTACTTCCTGCATTGATTAAGGATGGTTATGAGGAAAGGTTTAGTTTAGGCCTTGTTACAACCAGTGGTAGTTTGGGTTTATTATTGCCACCTTCAATTCCATTGATTTTGTATGGCATAATTGTTCAGCAAATGAATCTGGGGCAAAAATTCACATTGACTGAATTATTTATGGCTGGCTTACTGCCTGCAACATTAATGATTATTATGCTAGCTATGTGGGCAGCTTGGAAATCACGACATGTTAAGTTAGAAAAAACCCCTTTCTCAGTGACAGAAGCAATTGCTGCGGTTAAGGAAGCTGCATGGGAACTTCCTCTCCCTATTTTTATTGGGGTGGGTATTTTTGGTGGTTTTCTCGCTATTTCTGAAGTCGCTGCAGCCACCGCATTGTATATCACTATTGTTGAAGTCTTTATTTATAAAGAAATAAAGCTTAAGGCTCTGCACAAAGTTGTTGTAGATTCTATGACCATGGTTGGAGGTATCTTAATCATCTTAGGTGTTTCTTTAGCTTTTACAAACTACCTAGTTGATGCTGAAATTCCAATGCATTTATTTGAATGGATTAAAGGGAATGTTGATAGTAAGTTAACTTTCTTGATATTACTCAATATTTTCTTACTTATTCTAGGAGCAATTTTAGATATTTTTTCTGCACTCGTTATTATTGTGCCGCTAATTGTACCTATCGCTATAAGCTATGGGGTTCATCCTATCCATTTAGGTGTTATCTTCCTTGCTAATATGCAAATTGGCTATTTTACACCCCCGGTTGGTATGAACTTGTTTATTGCAAGTTACCGATTTAATAAATCGATAACAGAGCTTTATAAGGCAACCATTCCCTTTATGATTATATTAATGCTTGCGGTATTAATTATTACTTATGTACCTTGGTTAAGTCTTTGGTTTATGGATTAAATTGGCTATTCTAACTTTTGAGTGGATAAGGAACGAGGATTCAATTAATACCCAAGTCTGACTTGTCTTTTGGCTCCATAGGCATGCTAGAAAAACAGTTACGTAGCCCGCTATGCGCCTGTTTTTCTAACACGCCTATGAAGCCAAAACCCTGCGCCATACTTTCGGGTATTATTAAATCCTCGTTCCTAACTCATTTTTCAAAATAACTTAGAAAATGACTAGCGAATTTCAAACTGGCTGAACACTTCAGCTGAAATATAGTCTTTATCGAGCAGGACTTGTTTCACTTTTGCTAGTAAGGGGCCTTTATGACACCAGCTAATAAAAGGGTCTAAGTTTTCAGGTTTTGCACTGGCAATAACTTCTACGCAGCCATCGGGTTTATTACAAACATAGCCCTTTATGTCGTGTTTAACGGCTTGTTTTTGGGTGAAAGCTCTAAAGTAGACGCCTTGCACGCGTCCACTTATTATGAGTCGAACTGTTTTCATTTATGGGTGATTTTCCAGCAATAATGGATTTTAGGACTTCTAGAAAAATCTTCTGGAATAGTCGATGCTGAGATGTTCTCAATATTTGCATTAATAATACCGAGATCATCAAGTTTAAAACGTTTGAAGTTGGTAGAAAAATACAAGATACCATCATCTGCTAATAAAGCTAAGGCATCATTAATGAGTCCGACATGGTCTTGTTGTACATCAAATGCACTTTCCATTCGTTTTGAATTTGAAAAGGTAGGAGGGTCTAAGAAGATTAAATCATATTGAGTTGGCTGCTCTTTTTTACGTTCGTCTTCAAGCCAAGCTGAAGAGTCTGCACGAATGTGTCTATGGTTACCTGATATATCATTTAAAACAAAGTTCTTTTCAGCCCAGTCTAAATAGGTATTGGATGAGTTAATGCTGGTTGTTGATGCTGCTCCACCTATCGCAGCGTGGACTGAGGCTGTAGCTGTGTATGCAAACAAGTTTAAGAAGTTTTTATCTTTAGCTTGCTGTTGAAGGATTAAGCGAATAGGGCGGTGGTCAAGAAAAATCCCTGTGTCTAAATAATCTTCAAAATTAACTAAGAACTTGGCATTATGTTCTTCAATAACATGAAAGTTTGCGGTGTTATCTTGCTTTTCATATTGCTCTGTATTTTTTTGTTTTCGACGAATTTTTAAAAATACCTGTGACTTATCAATTTTAAGAACGCCTGGAATTTCAGCAAGTATACCTGCAAGGCGTTCATTCGCTTTATGGGCAGAAACTGATTTAGGGGCTTCGTATTCTTGTACATTAACCCAGAGCTTGTCAGCTTGATAAATATCGATAGCTACAGCATATTCGGGTAAATCGGCATCATATAATCGATAGCAGCTTATCTGTTTTTGTTTAGCCCATTTGCTCATCTTTTTTAAATTCTTTTTCAAACGGTTGGCAAACATTTCTGCTGAGTGCTCATTCTCAGTTTCTGAGTCTGGATCTGAACTAGAACTTTGAGTGACTCGCTCTATACGTTCTTGCTGCGTTTTTGCTTTGGGGACAAAGAATGATTTTTCGGTGATATTTAAACGCAGTAATTTACATTCTAATGGGCCATTAAAAAGAGTGATTGGTTTTTGTGAGCGAATGCCTAATCGAAAGCCCATTTCTGGGTTGCTAATAATCATTGCTGCTTTCCAGCCTTGAAAATTAGATTTTAAGACTTCACCAAACTGAAAATAAAGTTGAGAAATTTCCTCGTCATCCCCTAAACGTTCTCCGTAAGGAGGGTTACAAATAAGCAAGCCTGGTTTCCAGCTAGTGGCTGGCTTTGCATCAGTAATATCTCTTTTTTCTACATGGATTTTATTGTCAAGCCCTGCATTTTCAATATGTTGAATAGCGGTTGCAGCGGTGCGGCGACTTTTATCAAACCCTGCAATAATAGGCATGTTTTGCATACCAATAGATTTACGCTCTTCAGCTTCTGTTAGTAATTTGTTCCAGCAGGCTTCATCATGTTTTTTCCAGCCTAGAAAACCATAATAGTCGCGCAATAATCCGGGTGCGTAGTCAGCAGCAATTAAAGCGGCTTCTAATAATAAAGTGCCTGAGCCACACATAGGGTCAATCAGTGAGCCACCTTGTTTGGCAATATTAGGCCAGCCACTGCGTAATAACATCGCAGCCGCTAAGTTTTCTTTAATAGGGGCTGTTACATTGGCTTCTCTATAACCTCGTTTATGTAAACTTTCGCCTGATAAGTCTAGGCTTAATTCTGCATTTTCATTATTGAGGTAGACATTTATTTTGATGGTCGGGCGGTGAAGGTCAATATTTGGGCGCTTTTCAAATTTGGCGCGCATTTGGTCGACAATGGCATCTTTTACCACTAAAGCACCAAAGTGAGTGTTATTGATGACTTCTGAATTTTTTGCACTAAAAGAAACGGCAAAGGTGTCATCTGGCTTGAAGTGTTCAAACCAATTGATTTTTTTAACCGCGTCGTAAAGGTCTTCTTTAGAATGCACTTCAAAGGATTTTAAAGGCAATAAAATACGGTTTGCAGTTCTTGACCAAAGGCAGGCACGATAGGCCATTTCAATGTCACCTTGAAAAGTGACCCCGGCCAGTTTTGGGTGTACATTTTCTGCTCCCAGTTGTTTTAATTCATCAGCAAGGATGTCTTCCATTGCTTTGGGAGTTGTTGCAAACAGTTGATATTTTGTCATAAGCCTTAAATAAAAAAAGCCTTGCTTGAGGAGTCTACCCGAGAATAGAGAACCGTCTGCGGAAAAAAACCTTTTGGTCACTTCCCCGTTCATTTTCGTTGAATAGAATAGCTATTCGGCTCAAATGATCGAAAAAAATGACTTAAAAAGGCTTTCCCTCATGACGGTTTCTATTCTCGGGCAGGCTCCTAGCAAGGCTTAATTGTCTAGTACCTGATTGTAGAGCAGTTTTTCCGCTATCAACAAATCAAGGTATTAGGAGAATCTTCTAATTTTAGAAGTATACACTTAGAAACTAAGGAGTTCTACTTCAAAAATAAGGGTAGCATTTGGACCAATATCCGCACCCGCACCACGTTGGCCGTAAGCAAGCTCAGAAGGAATAAAGAAGCGGTATTTCGCACCAACATTCATCAGTTGTAAACCTTCTGTCCAACCTGCAATAACACGGTTTAATGGGAAAGTAGCGGGGGCATTGCGGCTGTATGAGCTATCAAACTCTTTACCATCAAGTGTTG
>JALSLS010000018.1 GCA_026988195.1 Methylomonas sp. | reverse complement strand
ACACCATCAGCATATTCAAGAAAATAGTTAATTTCGCACCAATCACGAAAAGCATCAGATTTAATCTTGTAAGTTTCAAGGTGATAACCATCACTTACACCTTGTTCATCTGCTGTATTAGCAACCTGGTAACTTATTTGATAATGTGATTGCCTTTGATAATTTATTGCGCGCGACTAAACAGGCTGCAAGGGGTAAAAAAGAGCAGCCCCGAGTAGCGCATTTTTTGTTTCATATGGAAAATGAGTTGTTTCAACTTCAAAATGAACTGACACAGGCTAGCTGGCAACCGAGTAATTTTCGTGTTTTTGAAATAAGAGAGCCTAAACCACGCCGAATTTGTGCAGCAGACTTTAGGGATAGAGTGGTACATCATGCTTTATGTAATGTTTTGAAACCTGTTTTCGATAAACGACTAATTTTTGATACGTGGGCTTGTCGTACAGGTAAAGGTTCACATAAAGCGGTTGAAAGAGCGCAACATTATTGTCGCCGTTACGCATATTTTCTTAAATGTGATGTTAGGCGTTATTTTGATTCAGTAGATCATCAGGTGCTAAAACAATTATTGCGGAGGATGATCAAGGATCAACGTTTGTTGTCAGTTATTGATCAAATTATTGATCATCCTTTGCTAGATACATTGCAAGGTAAGGGGATTCCTATTGGTAACTTAACCAGTCAGTACTTTGCTAATATGTATCTTGGTGAGCTTGATCATGAACTAAAAGATCGACAAGGTATAAAAGCCTATATGCGCTATATGGACGATATGCTAATTTTTGCTAATACAAAGCAGGAGTTGCACAGTATTCTTAATAGTATTGAGGTGTTTCTTAAACAAAAATTGAAGCTGAGTTTAAAACATTCAGCAACTCAGATTGCACCTGTATCAGAAGGTGTGGCATTTTTGGGTTTTAGAGTTTTTCCTGGCTTAATAAGATTGAACCCGCAAAGCTTACGACGTTTTAAGAGACGATTGTATTTGCAGGAGTTAGCTTATCAATCAGGTAAAAGTGATGTAGAGTATTTAACTGCATCAGTGCAAAGCATGATTGCGCATATGCGCCATGCTAATACGCATCGGTTGCGACAATCATTATTGTCATCTTCCTTTGCAATAGGCTAATAGGTAATCAGGTCGGAACCGCGTGAATCGTGGCGGTAGCTGGAACAACAACGCGAGGAACTTGCGATCAGCGAATCGCAACAACAACTCGCCAGACAACCGCAACAATAACCTTGGCTTTCGCCTCATGAGTACAAAACATTGCCAGATGAGATATGTTTAAGGATGTATCTCCCGTGCATAAGGTTTGTCCAGCCTTGTTAGTCCTGTGCTTGTACAATAGAATTCTATTGTGTGAGACAAAGAGTGCGAAATATCCAGCGTTTGGTAACCTATTTTAAATGGGTGAAGGCCGTTGGATATTTTTTACTGTAAAATACTAAGTGGGATGTTATGAATTTTAAACAACTTTTTTTAAGCAGTATCTTGCTACTGTTTACTGTGAATTGTGTTGCAATTGATTATGATAAATACAAGAAGCGTAAAGCAAGACAACAGGTTTCGGTTTTAGAACATGCTAAAAAAGCAGCCAATGATTGGGAGTTTGAAAAAGCCGATAAGCTTCTAAAGCAAGCTCAGAATATGGCTTATGCACCTGATAAGGTTGAAGCTGTTGGTGAACTGATTGGCAAACAACGTTTTGCAAAATCAGAAAAAGAACGAAAAGAGCGTGAAGCTTTGGCCGAGAAAAAACGGAAAGAAAGATTGGCTAGGAAAAGGCAACAGGAGAGGGAAAACCAGAGGCGTTATAGTAGTTCTAACAGTCCGGGTAGTTCTTCTTCACAGTTAGATTATGTGATGGTTAATTTTAGTTCAACTTGCGGTTTTGCTTTGTGTTCTGATAAAAACCTGAGTATATCAGGTGGGCCTGGTAGTTTTAGCCCAAGCTTTTCAGGGGCTGCATCGGGTGCGATTCATAAAGGATACAATGGTTTAGCAGGTAGATATAACTGGAGCGCTCAATTGGATAATAAGACTTGCTCGGGTAGTTTTAACTTATCAGGTCGAAAAAGAAATCTGTACCTGTCAGTATATGATAACTGCTCTGATGCTGGCTTTAATGAGCATTAATTTGTACTGTAGCGTAATTCTTATTGCACAAAAGTGGCAAAAATGGGGGGGGTGTGCTTTCATAGTCTTAATTAATCAAAATACTATGATTAAATGGAGTATATTAAGATGAAATTAGACAGAATACAGATTGATGCTGAGCGTATGAATGGTCAGCCTACGGTTAGAGATTTGCGTTTGACCGTGCGCAGAGTTGTTGAACTGGTGGCACTTTATCCGAATCGTAATGAATTGTTTAAAGAATATCCAGAGCTTGAGGATAAAGATATCCAGCAGGCATTGATGTTTGCGGCACTAAACCTTGATGATAAAATTATTGAATTAACACCAAATGTTGCTGCTTGATCAAGGTTTACCGCGCAGTTTAGCAAAGCTGTTACAAGATGCAGGAATTGATGCTGAGCATGTGGGTGACTTGGGTATGTCGGCTGCGAAAGATGCTGAAATTCTCGAATATAGTAAAAATAATGAACGAATTATCATCACATTAGATTCCGACTTTCATACTTTATTGGCACTGGGTTTAGTGCATAACCCGTCGGTTGTCAGGATTCGTATTGAAGGACTCAAAGCTATTGATTATTTGCCAATAATTAAAACGGTTTTTGAGCAATGTGAGGAAGACTTAAAACAAGGCTGTGTTATTTCAGTTCAGGAAAGCCAGATTAGAGTACGTTGTTTACCGATTGGTGATAAATAAAAAGAGGTAGTGGTTATAGTGATTTTTGCTGCTTTTGCTGTTATCTATTTGCACAAAAGCGCAAGCTGAGCGTATGCTAGGCAATGTTGGAGATAGCGAAGGCTACCCGAAGGGTGCACAAAATGCATAAAAACAGGGGGGGTGGACTTCTAAATAATCAATTATTTACAATAAGTTAAAACAACTTGCCCCCAAATAAAAAAGGAAGCAAGCGTTGTTACTAATAGACAGTATTAAGATTAAACAGATTCGAGAGCTTTACTTCTTTCCTCCTCAAAATCAGCCTCAAGCTCATCAACAGTGCTGCCAAGCTCATTCTCAAGATCAATCAAACACTGTGGTTGAGTTAGCGTTATCTTATCAGGATCAATAAAACTTCCAGCGTCATTGGCCTCTGCCAGCAAAGCACCACTTTGAATATTAGCTTTTAACAGATCAGCCAATTCATCTTCTGGAATGGATACCACATGGGCAGATATATCGCCCATTCCTGGAGATGGCCATACTGCTCTTTTAGGTTTAATAATCACCTTTCTTGATGGCGGTCGTGACTGAGGCTTAATCTTTGATTGAACGGTTGTTTTAATGTAATCGGGTAATTGAAAACTGACTAATCGATTAAAGGGATCAATGGAAAGTATCCAAGGCTCACCTGATAGTGTTTTTAACGCTTGTTCTAAGGTGAGTGGCCCCATATGCCGCTGGATCTTGGGCAGTGATAAACGAAACATTTGAAAAACTCGCTTATCGGGATGGTATTGGGCTAAATGAAATCCTGTATCCTTTAAAAGGATACGCATCGCTTGTTCAATGGATTTTACTTCGGCTGTAAAAGAGATATTGGGCAAAACCATGTGCAAAGGGTTGAGCTGGGCATTGGTTGGTCCAGGGAATAAATTGATATAGCGAGACAGTTGTAATGATGACTCATTAGCATGATATAAATCACGGGCAGCTATATTTGATGCAAGCAGCGATGTACACAATACAAGAATGAAAATGCGGGGGCTTAGTGTCACTTTATTTATCCGTCATAAAGAATGGCACTAATAGAACATAGCAAAAATGATAAATCGTTTAAAAATACGAAACAGTGTTTCCAGTATTTTTTCTTGATTTTTTATTAGGAGAAATGCCCGAATGAATCGGGCACAGAATTAAGTGCTGTTTGATAAAGAATAATGCGTTTATTTATCAAATGATGTGTGAAAAGTATCCCTTCAGAAAACAATTTCACGTGCTTGTCATTTTCATAAAATAGTATTTCTGCGAATCGGTATAGGGGATGCGAATTCTTATCAAAGGCACGTTTCTACACGCACAAAGGGCCTCACCTTGGTTGGCAGTTGTGAGTCACTGCTACTGTTAAGATGATGATCAATGATCATCCCGCAATAACCTGACTTAAAGAAAAGTTACTGGGGTGATAATCATTGTTCAAATGATTTGGAGTACTGTGAGACATCAGGCAGATAGTAATATCTGCCTGACCTTACAGTAGATTGTTATACCGCTTTTCACGAAACGGTAAGTTGTAAAATAATCAGACAATATAAAGAACCTATCAGGGATCGATGTCTGATTGATGTGCAATCGGTGCGGAAGCATGCACCTGTCTACCGTTTTAGATTGCGTTGGGTAGCCCTGTACTTATAAGTAAATCACTTACATTAAGCGGTAAGCATCGCTGTGAATATTGAAAGAACGACTTACCCTAAGGGTAAGTCGTTAATTGCTTAGTGGTTAACTAAGCTCCAAATATCATTATTCAAATCATATTCGTAACCCTGTTTACTCAACCAATCAACTTTCCTTTTAAAGTCAGGATCAGTTTTTAACACAGTCACTTGATTGCCTAACTGCTCATTAAAAGGACACTCAACAGATGTTTTATTCTGTGTTGTGTCCTCATTTTTATCAGTAGGCTTTTGTTGCTGAGGATTTGCTTCAGGTGATTCGGTTTGGGGCTTTTCAGCCTTGTACACCATGTCACCATTCACTTTAATCCAAGCGATATAAAGTAATCGTCCTTTAAGGAATTCCTGATTAAGTCCAAGAATCATGAGAAAATAGCATAATCCAAAGAAAGGGGTTATTCAATGAAACAACAAAGCTTTGCCAGCCTGGCCTACGACAATAAGAAAATCACCACGAAGC
>JALSLS010000017.1 GCA_026988195.1 Methylomonas sp. | reverse complement strand
ATGATCTCATGAGGCGCATAGCCAGCTACGGTCGCAACCAGCATCCTGCTTCGAGCGACACTTGCACATCCGTGTGCTTCGTAACGATTGAGATGGTTTGAGCAGAGATAAAAAAGCCAGCAAGGTGGGTGAGTTATTTGTTGCTGGTTGCCTTACTACAAAGAGTAATGGCTCTTTACAGTTAATGGGTGGATTCAATCTTTTTACTAACAATGGTAAGGAACGAAGATTCAATAATACCCAAGTCTGACTTGTCTTTTGGCTCCATAGGCATGCTAGAAAAATAGTTACGTAGCCCGCTATGCGCCTGTTTTTCTAACACGCCTATGAAGCCAAAACCCTGCTCCATACTTTCGGGTATTATTAAACCCTCGTTCCTAAAGCAGTAAAAATCTCTGATAAAACAGGAAAAATAGTTTGTAACAAAGGTACGCTGAAATTAGCCAATGGAAATTTTATTTATATTCGGTATTCGACGAGATGGTACGGTAACTAAAATTGCTAACTCTCCAGAGGAACGGATAGTTCATGACATCGCTAGTCTGTAAGGTGAAAAAGTGTACTATTTGTCACTGATGATGATTACTAACCAGCATCATCTAAAACATGGTGATATGATTAGAGACTGTCGTAAAAAAACCTAACACTTCAACTATCTATTTAAATTTATTATGTTATCAGCCCGTATTTATTCAAGATTAGTCGTTAAATTCTTCTTCGCATCTGTGCTGTTTTTTTGTATTTTAAACACCTCTTACGCTCAAGATGATCGCTCTTACCAACATGGTATTAATTTTTTAAAGCGCCCAGATAATCGATGGTTATTAATCTGGTCAAGCTCAGGGAACCCACCAACAGGAACAGATAAAAAAGGGAGCTGGACCCATGATATTTATTCTTCATTGATAGACCCCAAAAAACCTGTTATCCGCCCAGTCACTCTAATCTCTAACCCTGAAGCCCAAGAACCAGCTAGTTCGGCTGTGACTGACGACGGTTACATGATGATAACCATGGAGGATGGCTGGAATACTAACCGTAACGTGGCTCAACGATATGCTGTTTATGACCCATCGATGAAAGCCATCAAACCTTACCCTCAATTAGTTCTTGATGGTGGACATTCAGGCCATGTCGCAGCAGTAAAAAACAGGTTTGTTGTGTTTTATTCTGATGAATGGGTTCAAGGTGGTGGTGTTGACAACCTTGGCTCTGGTGATGATGTGCTGGCGAAAGTTTATTCTAATCAAGGTAATCTTGAGCATACTGTGCCCATTGCTGTAGGTAAATCAAGCCGAGATTGGTGGCCTTTACTTGCAGGGTCTAAAGAAACAGCGATGTTAGTCTGGCAACGTTTTGTAGATGGCGAAACCTGGAGTATTTTGATGATGGCTACCCTTGATCCTGAAACAGGAAAAATACTAAAAAAACCAGTCGAAATTGCCAGTAATCTCAAGTATTACACCTATAGTGCAACCTATTTATCACACATTAATCGCTTTTTAGTCACGGGCACTAACAACCAAGGTGTAGGGTTTGCACACTTATATTCACAAACAGGTGAATTAATAACAAAGCTAGAAAAACTCCCTCCTATAATGCGTGAAGCACAAATTATTCAACGCCAAAATGGAAAGCATACAACGATTGTTCAAGCCATTGAACCAGCTGGGGTTATGGTTTTAGAGGCTTCAACAGATCACCTCGCCATGCAGGAAAAAGTATCTGGGACTCAAAGATGGTCTATTGCAGGTACTGATGGTATTTTTGTTGATGAGAATCACCTTTTCTTAGTGGGTTTGTCTAACAACGGTTTGATTCAACAGTTTTTTGAAATAAAATCAAATAATAAAAAATAGTCTATCTATAAACAAACCATGGGCTTCTCGTTCCTACCGTACTTGGTGGGAACGCATACCCAGCTTTGTTACTAGACTGGGTATGCATTTCTACGCAGAAGCATGGAATCGAGATGGGTAAATTATTTAGATTAGCTGTGGTTTATTAATAAAATATCGCAAGATTTCTCTCTATGCAGAAATCACACTTATCATTCCACTCTAGCCTGCATTTTCTTAACTAATGGATCAAAGCTAATTTTGAATTGAACTTGTAAATTCTTTAACTTCTATATCAACTAATTCAGGGACGGTAATTAACTGTTTATCACTCCAAAAAATAAACGCTTCTTTGCCAGTTGTTACAGAACCATATTTTTTATCAATAACCGCTGCTGACGCGTTTTTCAATTGTTTAACAAATTCATCGGCAGCAAAGCCTTCTGGAATATCTAATGTTAAAGTTAAATGAGTTTTAGCAATGATACAGTCAACAAGCTCAATTTTAAGCATGGAACATAGTATTTTCATTATATCTCTGAAATTTTCTCCAATTTCAGTAAACAGTAAGCGCTGTTGTTCTGCTGGTAAAATGATTACAAAAAGTCGCTGATAGTTTCCTTCAAAACGATGATCCTCCGGAGGTAGAGGTACACATACAAAAAAATCGTTAATATCAATTTGGGTTTTTTTCTTGGTTATCTTGTTTTCTATGACCTCTCTTAGATTATTTTTCCAATAATCTGGAGCCAGTTGTTTTGATACTATTTTATCTTTTTTCGACACTTCACTTATGGGTGAGGCTTGTGTTTGGAGTGGTTTGTTATTTAAACTTATTTCTTCAAAAAATTGTTGAATTTCATTACGGGTTAACCGTTCAGTTGTCACTAATTGCTCTATTCCCCAGAACATACCCCTAATGCCTTTAGAGTCCAATTTATTTGGAAATTTTCTTTTAACAACTAAATCCGACTCAGCTTTAAGCTGACTCACCATATCATCAACATCATAATCTAGCGGTATATCTATAATTAAGGACAGATAATTTCTCGCTACTTGACACTTTATAAACTTAATTTTAAACAAGCTACACAATACTTTCATTATAACGACAAATTGATTAGCAATTTCTATAAATAATGCCTTGTTAGCCGTACTTGGGAATAAAATAATATAATACCGTTGTAATGGTTGTTCTTCGGCCTTATTTTTTAGTGATGGTGGTATAAAAGAAATAAAATCATTAATATTAATTTCCTGTATTTCGCCTGTGTCATTATGCTGAATAACAAGGCATTTACTCTGCTGCCAATTATCTAGTTTATTATTATCAACAGTGAAAAATTGAACCAACTCCTGATTACTCAAAAGCGATTGTTCTGTCCGGCGTCCCCGATTTTTAAACCTGATTAGATTATAATTTAACCAACCAAGTTGCCAAGTGATCAATACTGCAAGTAAGGAAAAAAAAACAATAATATAAGGGGGAGGTTGCATAGAAAAATTAGAAAAACCCGATTGGCTTAACTTATTAATTATTGCTGGCAAAGGTGTCCACAAATAGACCCATACCCCCCAAAAACACAAGGTGACCAGAAATGAGACTGCTCGCTTCCAGAATACTTGATTTTCTGGATTGCTGATGATTAAGTCTTGGTAATTCACCGTATTCAATTTCTGCTTAGGTTGTCGCTTGTTTTTTTTCATCGCAAACCTCTGTCAGGGCTAGTCCAAACAGCTCGGGTACCCCCTCGCTTAAAAAGAGCTTTTGGAAATGCCACAATAGCTGTAGCCACAATAATCAACCAATACACAAGTGGGTACCAGATTAACCAGTAATATATTTTTCCTACATCTTTTTCATACCGTGAGTCAATCATCATACTGACACCGAACTGCAGGGTAAAAGTCATACCAAATAATAATCCTAACCACTCAGGCATATAAATATGCGACCTCAGCATTTCTGGTAAAGGCATAAACTGCTGCAATATAAATAGTAAGAATACAAACAAAATAGTATATGACCAAAACAAACTAGCAAAATAATCTAAAAAAACTGGCCACATGCGCCTTGAACGCCAATTCATTAATTTTGTAAGATAACGGATCATCACTTCTGCCCCACCTTGCGCCCAACGTAAGCGCTGGTTCCACAGCCCTTTAATTGTTTCTGGCATCAAAATCCAACTGGTTGCATTAGCCTCAAACCGTACATCCCAATAATCCATTTGTAATTTCCAAGTGATGTCGATATCTTCAGTGATCATATCAATTGACCAATATCCCACTCGGTGTAATGCTGCTTTTCTAAACCCTGTTACAACACCTGATACACTAAACAGCCGCCCGTAAATTCTCTGTGACCGTTTAATAAGTCCAACTACGGCAGAAAATTCTCCTACTTGAATACGCCCCAATAAGGTTGAACGCGTACGAATTCTTGGATTCCCCGTCACCGCTCCTACCCTTGGACTGGATAAAAAATGTTTCATAATCCAAGTTGATGCATTAGGTGATAACAGTGCATCCCCATCAATACAAATCAAGAATTCGTATTGAGAAAGTAAGGCGCCTGCCCTTAAGGCCATTGCTTTCCCTTGGTTTTCTTTAAACTGGATAACACGTACGTTTTCATAACGTTCAGCGAGTCTATCTAAAATTTCCGCAGTATCATCCGAGCTACCATCATTAATCGCTATGATTTCAAAGGTTGGATAATTTTGCTTCATTAAAAAAGAAATAGTTTCTTCAGCTACTAACGATTCATTAAAGCAAGGCACCAAAATAGAAACACCTGGGTATTCTGAAAGTGTTGGGGGAAAATCAACAGTATGCGTTTTACCTCTTTCTCGCCGCCACCAATAGACCAAAGCCCCAGTAATCCAAACATAAGACATAAAAACTGGATAAAAAAAGGCAAAATAAAATAAGCATCGAAAAAAATTTTCCAGGTTTACGTTGATAAAGGCGGCATGGGCAAACTGTGAAACACCATCAACAATACTAATAAAATCTGGCATTATCTTTCCTCGAAGGGGAAGTCACGAATTGAAATTTTAGATTTTATTAGTTCAAGCGGAGGATGGTTTCCGGGGACATCATCAGGAAAATGGCTAAGTTGAATAACCTTACGCTCTTGTAAAAGATCAATTCCTGATTTTA
>JALSLS010000016.1 GCA_026988195.1 Methylomonas sp. | reverse complement strand
GCTCCCCCAAAGAGTGGACTTCAAATGACTCAATTGCAGGCTGAGATAAAACAGCAGCACTTTTAGAGTCGATAATAACTCTATAGTTATTTTTGTGTAAAAAATCATACACGCAAGTAATTGTTTTGGCAATACGAGGATCTTTGTGTTTTCCAATGATGCCAATGGTTTTAAATAGAGTATGCATTACTATGATAACTATAAAGAATAAAAAGGTGATTATCTAAATTATAAAGCAGTGTATATTAATTGCTGTTTAAAAGGGTGTCTTTTATTAAATAAATCCCCCTCACCCCCCCCTTTTCCAAAGGGGGGGTGAACCGTAACTTCTATCCCACGCTTCAGCGCCACTGCCATTAAGTTAAGATAACAGGTAGGGTGTGCTGAGGGACGAAGCGCATCGTTTACAGCTGATGCGCTTCCTATCGTCAGCACATCCTACAAAACAATCAAACTCATTATATGCTGTCATAAAAAGCCAGCAAACTGTCATTAGATGTTCATTATCCTGTTACTTTATTGTCATAAACAGGTGTTATATTTCCCAATAACGAACCTTTGAGGGGAAAATGATGGCTCTAAAATACTCTACAGTTTGGATTTCAGATACACACCTAGGCACCAAAGGGTGTAAGGCAGAATATTTACGTGATTTTCTTGATCATGTTGAATGTGACACACTCTATCTGGTTGGGGATATTATTGACTTATGGAGCTGGAATGTTAAATCAGGTTTTTATTGGCCGATTTTACACAGTGATATTGTTCAACGCATTATTAACAAAGCCAAGCAAGGTACACGTATTATCTACATACCTGGTAACCATGATGAGCAGTTTAGAAAACATGCAGGCATGATGTTTAATGGTATTGAAATTAAATTAAACGATATTCACAAGACCAAAGATGGTCGCCGTTTTATGGTGATGCATGGTGATGAATTTGATAGTGTAGTTTGTCACAATCGTAGCCTAATTTATATCGGCGGAGAAGCCTATGAAATGCTATTGGTTATCAATCGTTGGCTCAATAATATTCGTAAATTACTAGGGTACCAATATTGGTCGATTTCAGCTTATTTAAAACACAAAGTCAAAAATATTACTCAGTTTATGGATAACTACAAACATGTATTAAGCCTAGAGGCACAAAAACAACAGGTGGATGGAATTATCTGTGGGCATCTTCACCATGCTGAAATTACCGATATGGGCTTAGGGAAAACCTACTGTAATACAGGTGATTGGGTAGAAAGCTGTACCGCACTGGTTGAAGATGAGGCAGGGCAATTATCTATTATAAATTGGCTGGAAGACAGTTATCAATTGCTTGAACAACCAGAGCAAGCAGAAACACTGGCTAAGGCAGCCTGATTTTGTTAAAAAAATCCATATTGATGATAACCGGCAGTATTCTATTTGTTATTGGCATGATTTTATTCCCACTACCCGTACCGTTTGGTTTGCCAGTGATGGTGGTCGGTATGCTTATGATGTTAAAGGCTTCAAACAAAGTTAAGCGTCATTTGATTCGTTTGTCAGATAAAAACCAACATACCCGTAAGGTCTGGAATAAGCTAAAGGTATATCGCCGCAGTCAGAAATCAGCTAAGGCAATTCGCAATAAATAAACTACTAGGAGGCTGTCCGAGAACTAACATTCGAGTCAGCGTACTACCATATATAGTGGTATAAATTTACTTTTAACCACTATATATTGATTTTATTTTCAAAAGCCTTTGTTCTCGGACAGCCTCCTAGCCATCGTACCCATCAATTCAGCTCAATGTCCTTGATTCCGCTTCGCTGCATCAAGGCTACGTTTTTATTAAGGTAACTCTATATAAATAGATTGAAATAAATATTATTAAAGATACTTTTCTTTAAAATATAGCCTTAACCATTTATCAGTATCTATATTATTATCGTTAATATCATGCAATGTCTTTAATCGGTTTCTGACAAGGTGGTGGGGGAGTATTAATAATTCAATATCCTCCATAGAAACCTGCCTTTCAGGGGCTAATTCCTTATGGTTAATAATATTGTAAAGTTGTTTTGTTTTAAACCCTAAGCTGTAATTTAATTCATCTCTTAATTCCAGAAATAAAGGCAGTAAATCGATGCCTCGGCATGAGCTATCTAACAATTTCTGTAAACGTGTTACCAGTTGGTTAACCGCAAAGCGATATATATCAGACTCTCTAACTAATAAACGATCAGCGATAGACTGTACCGCTGTTCTATCGTCATTAGTCAGGCGTAGGGAAACTATTTCTTTTCGCTGATTCATTCAGGTTAAAACTATCAATTCCTATAAAACGATTACCATATATTAAAAGTATGACATTTTAATTACAAAAGTAATTAAGTAGCTAAGTACACTTGTAATACATTTAATGTAAATGTCATATTACTTTAATCAAAATGAAATATATAAACAGGATAATAAAGAGTTCATATAAGTACATATGTATTACATGTCACATAAGTTTAATAAAAGTGTCACTTTAAATTAATAAATTTATGAAAAAATGTAACCACGTTCAGAGTTCAGGGTAAGAACTTAGTTTGACAGGGGTCATAGAGCGGCTGGTTTTTAGGTGATAGGGAAATCATCAACCAGTCGCTAAACAAGGGATAGTTTGTTTGTCGGGTTTTACAATGTTGCCAAACCTACCGCGAGGTAGGGACGGAAAGCTACGGATCTTAATTATATTAAAGATGGCCGGGTTGCGATTCATTTGTAGTGAGTATGCGCCCCGGCTTTTTTTATGCTTATTTTATAGTTATTAATATTAGTTTTTGAGGACAATATGAAAAATTTTACAAAAACGCTGATTGCAGCAACACTTGCTCTAGGTACTGTTTCGGCAAATGCGAGTATTTTAAATGACAATAGCGGTGCAGCAGAAGCATGGTTATCTGTTTATGATTCTACTTCAGCAAATACTTTTACCTTAGATTTAGGGGTTGCTGGTATCACTTGGGATTCTTTGATTGCTCAAAAAGATTCAACAGGCTTGATTCAAAATGTCAATTTAGCCGGTTTTTCAGATTGGACTGCATTTAAAGCATCTGCTGATTTAACGACTACTAAATTTTCTGTTGCTGTTGGTGGTGAACTTGCAGGAAGTAAAAAAGCATTTATGGTAACAGGTAGTAATTCTGATTTTTTTCAAGGGGGTAGTTCTGCTGGCGTTTCAGCTGTAAATATTGCAATTAATGGCCATGCAACAGGTATTAATCAGGATACAGCTACCCCTTTTTCTCCTTTAGTAAACTCTACTACATTAGTTAATGATGCGGATGCAACAATAGGTATACATGGTAATTCTGCGGGTTTGTGGGATGCTGCAAGTTTTAATGTTGATGCGGATTATGGCGAGTTGGCTGATTTTAATCTTGTGACTTTAATAACAGCAAACCGTAGAACATCTGCAGTACAAGAAGTATTTGCAGGGCAGTGGAAATTAGATGGTGATAACTTAACACTGGGTGTTTCTGCTATACCTGTTCCTGCTGCAGTCTGGATGTTTGGCTCTGCCTTATTAGGCTTGGCGGGTGTTAGCCGTAAAAGAACAACTGTTTAATTCTATTCTTTAATTGACCGGGAAATACAATGAAAAACATTATCTTATCAACAGCGATCTCTGCTGTTATGATGTCAGGTGTAGCACAAGCAACACCTTCTTTAAATGCCAATAACTTGCCAGTTATTGAAGACAGCACAACATATACCGTTTATTTATCAGGTGCTTCTGCCGCGCGTAAATTTATGGAAAAACTATTTACTAGCACAACGGTTGCAGCAGCTGATGCGATTTGTGATAACACAAAACCGATGTGGAAATACAAAGACTCTCTCGGTGGTAAAAAACAAAATGCCTATCTTTGTGATATTAATAAAGCCAATCCAAGTCTTTCTGGCTTAACTAAAGACCATTTGTTAATTTATAAGCGTAATGAAGGCGGTTCTGCTCAAGGTGTTAGCCCGATTATTGCTGATGCGAAAGGGTCTGCTGCCGCTGCAATTGAATTCTTAAAAGTAGACTCAACATGTACCACCTCATTAACTGGCCTTCCAGCAATAGGGACTTTAGGTTCAATCCAATGTGCTTATGATTTAGCTGACCCTACCAAAGTAACGGTTGCCATTCCTGATTTTGGTATTTCTGATGTGGATCCATCACAATTTCAAGGTGTAAATACACCGGCTGGTTTTGCACCAGTAGTTGCTGCGGATGCGGCTTTATTAGAAGTAAAAGGGGCGGCGGCATTAACTTTTGGTATTCCTGTAACAACAAGTTTGCGTAATGCACTGCAAGAAGCGACTTTTGGTATGGGCAATGCTTGTGTAGGCTCTGAAACAGAAGCTTGTATGCCAAGCCTTAATAAAGCACAAATTGCCAGTATTTATACAGGTCAGTTCCTATCGTGGGATCAAATTATAGTACCAGGTACAGCTACAGGCTTATATTCTTATTTGTCAGCTAATGGCTCTGCTAATGTACCGTCTGGTAGCTTAACGTCTGCTGGTGCATGGGATGATACGGTACATATCTGTCGTCGCGTACAAGGCTCAGGAACACAAGCTCAGCATGGGATTAAATTCTTAAATTACCCTTGTTTTTCTGCTGCGACTGTACCAGCGGGTGATACTGGTTCAGCTACAGAAGATGATGGTATTACTTTAGTGCATGCTTTATCTTCATCGGGTGATGTGACTAACTGCTTAAATGAGTTAGAAGCAGGGACTGATACGGATGCAGGTAGTGATTTTGCTAATGTATATGGCAAGCGTTGGGCTGTTGGTATTCAATCATTAGAGAAAAATGCTGATTTAAACGATGGTTTCCGTTTTATTAAAGTAGACGGTGTTGCGCCAACTTTGGCTAACGTGGCTAATGGTAAATATTATGATTGGGTTGAATTGACTTTTCAATACAGCAAAACACATGCTTGGGATGCTGAAGAGCAAACTATTGCGGATGCCATTATTAAATCAGCGGGTAACCCTGCGGTACTTGCAACTATCAACACGGGTTTTCAG
>JALSLS010000015.1 GCA_026988195.1 Methylomonas sp. | reverse complement strand
TCGCATCAACTATTGTCACATCATCACTTTCTACATTAGCGGTATAAATGCGTGTTCCTAACTTATTAACCGTTAAACCAAAAGGGTGTTGCCCTACTTTTATTGTCTTAACTATTTTTAAACTAGCTAAGTCAATTTGTGAAATAGAATCATCAACTCTATTTGCCACATATAACCACTGATTATCTTCGCTAACCATCATGCCAGAAGGTGACTTCCCTACCTGCAGCACTTTTATTAATTTAAAACTTTGAGTTTCAAACACAGAGACCGTATTTTCATACCAATCAGCTACAAAAACTCGCTCGCCTTTAGCATCAACAGCAATGCCTAATGATGCTCCACCAACTTTTACTTCACGTATTTTGCGTTGAGTATTAATATCTAAAACAGAAAACCCACCCCCATTAGGAGTACTAATATAGACCTGAGATTTTTTATTATTGACAGCAACACCCACAGGCTTCCCCGTAACCTTAATTGTTTTAATAACTTTATAACTAGCCGCATCAATGATAGAAATTGAATTATCTAACTGGTTTGTTATATAGGCATAAGGTTTAGCCTGCAATGAAGGGCTAAAAAATATAAAACTGATAAGCAATAAAAATATTTGCTTATTTAAAAAATAAGAAACTTTCAATGAGCCACCTCACTCTTTGTAAAGCGGTATTGTCCGCTATAAATAATATTAACAATTGATGCTACTTAAAGCTTTTGGTTCGCAATAAATACCCTCCCCTCCCCATCGTTCCTTCACTCCAGCGTGGGAATGCAGCTTGTGACGCTCCAGCGTCATGGAACTATTTTGGTGGGTTATTTATTGCCGGTTGCCTAAGCACCAATACCTTAATTTTAAATTGTATTGCAGGGTCACTGCCATTAAGTTAAGCGGTGTGTGACGACAGGAAGCGCATCAGCTGTAAACGATGCGCTTCGTCCCTCAGCACATCCTACCTGTTATCTTAACTTAATGGCAGTGACGTACAGGGTATATAAAAAAAGGGCGGTTTCAATAAAGAAAACCGCCCCCTTTTTAGCAACAATGAAAAAAACTACCTTCTCATAGTGATTTTAACTTCTGAGGAGTTAGCACCCGTATCAAAATTTTGTGCTAAATCAACTAAACCTTCCGTTAAAACAGCTGTCACTGCTGCATCAGCTGCTGCTTCATTTAATTCTTCTGGTGGATTGTTGTTTACATAGCCACGATAGTACGTTGCAACCCAAGTCACTAAAGATTTACGACCTTTTGGTTTTACAGTTAATGTTGCTTGGTAATTTTCTACGGGTAAAACAGGCACATTTTCATCTTGACCAGCATGCTTAATTGTTTTAACCGTACTCATATCAGTAATTTTATACTTATATGACATTTTATCTGCTTTATACACTTTTAACTCTTCAGTAATAGTACCGCCACCTTTTAAAGTTAAAACACGAATTGAACCTTTATTATTTCCATTATCAGCAGATGATTTTGCCATCGCTGGATGCCATGACATATCGCCATAATCACTGATAACGCCCCATACTTTCTCAGCAGGTGCATCAATTAAAAGTGTTGCTGTCATTTTTCCTCTAACAGGACCGTGTGCAGTTGCAACAGCAGAAAAAAAGAATAAAGCCACCGAAATAAATAACGAAAATTTCTTCATATTACATCCTAATTAATGGAGTTTAAAAACAAGCCTTACATTATAAAACACTCTGTGTTCTCTAGCATAATATTATCAAATATTGATGACCACTATTAATAGCGCTGTCGATATTATTTCAATAAAAGGCTGAACATTCAGTGAATATTTCACAAAAAACACAAGCCGGCAAGCCCTTGCCCCTTGACTCAAGACAAAAATTTGACACGCCTTATAAAACACCCCAAGCAACTGAATTAAAACACATTTAAAAACATGGCATAAAAAAAGCTCTGGTCTTAGATAACAATAAATTCAAGGCATATCAGGAATAAGTCATGAAAAAAAAATCAGCAAATATAGCGATTGTAAGTAATAATTCTTTTGAAGCCTCAAAAGCAGTTAACCTACACCATTACGATATTAGTAGTGCCTTGCAAACAACACTAGAATTTAATGAGTTAGTCAATATATTCAGTAATAAAATTAAAGCGCTAATTCCGCATAATGGTTTTGTTTATGAAAATGATGAGTTTAAACTCAATATAAACAAAGGTATTGTCACTAAACACTCATGCACCTACGCTTTAAAAGTTGAGGAAATGCAATTGGGTAGTTTAAAGATCATGCGTAGACAACGCTTTAATGATGATGAAATTAAACTACTAGAAAGTCTACTCTGCTCGTTAATTTATCCTCTAAGAAATGCCACTTTATTCAATCAGGCATTGAAGATGGCTTATACAGACCCTTTAACCAAAACTAAC
This sequence comes from Methylomonas sp., assembly GCA_026988195.1. GTDB lineage: Bacteria > Pseudomonadota > Gammaproteobacteria > Methylococcales > Methylomonadaceae > QPIN01. Next base: position 2,653 of record JALSLS010000015.1, on the reverse strand, counting down.
AACAGAACAGCTTTTAATGACTCTCTAGAAAGAGAGATTCGACTTTCTCATCGAAATTCTCGACATTTATCTATTATTTTCTTTGATATTGATCATTTTAAAGATGTTAATGATCATTTTGGTCATGAATGCGGTGATATTGCATTAGCCTCAGCCGCAAACTGCATCAAAGATGTTGTACGAAGCAGTGATATGGTCTTTCGCTATGGAGGGGAAGAGTTCGTTATCCTTTTAAGCGATACTAACCTTGATGGCGCCAATACTATGGCTGAAAGAATTCGTTCAAAAATTGAAAACCATTCAATTGCTTACGGCATGGATGTCATAAAACTAACTGCCAGCCTTGGGGTTAGCTCCTTAAAGGGAAATGATACCTCTGAATCATTAATTAAACGAGCTGATAGCGCAATGTATTGCGCGAAAGAAAAAGGCAGAAACCAGGTTAAGCTAGAGTCCATTGCTCAGATAGCATAGTTTAGAAAAACCAGCCTATCATCGTAACTATTCAGCTTGTGAGTAGACAATAATGATGATGTAGGAGCGTCCGCCCTCGGCGCGATTAAAATAATGCTCTTTTCTCTAAAACTTTCAATTATCTTCGCGCCGACTAGTGTATGGGCAGATATTTGCTCCTGCAATATCTGCATTCACTACATCCATGTAGATTATGCACGTAGGTAGAGCAATGCAGGAGCAGCGAAGCGGTGTGCCGAGGGCGGACGCTCCTACAAAACATTGCACTAAAGGTGCTGAATAGTTACCCATCATGCATGGCACGAAGCACACCCTATATTTTCGCTTAACTTAATGGCAGTATCCTAATAATTATCAGCAAAAATAGCTATAAAAAACCAAGTAGATGACCTCACTGCAGGTAACCGTTTAGTCCTCCTCTTTGGAAAAGAAGGGTTAGGGGAGATTTTGTTAGACAAATCCCCCTCAATCCCCCTTTTTCAAAGGGGGAGGTGAACGGTTACCACTGCAGCTATGCAGATTTTTTTGAACTATCTCTATCAGGCTTTATTTATCGGCTTCAGTTTTCTCTGGTTCAGCTGATTCTTCAATTTTTTTATCCACTGTTACATCATCATCATCAGCAGCAGCATCATCAGAATCAACCTTTCTGAGAACGTTACCTTCAGCATCATAAACGACGCCATCAACTTCAGTTTCAAGTACTTTCTTCTTCTTTTTCTTATTGACGACATTACCTTCAGCATCATAAATAGCAACACTTTCATCAACAACTTTAGGCGCAGGACCTGCCTTCACTGCTTCAATAAACTCGACAAACCATTTAGCATTTTTTACTTTTGCTAAATCAGGGTCATTATTCATATCTTCAACATTTGGTAAGCTGCCACTCTCTTTTGATAGAGTCAACGCTTCTACACAAGCATCCTGTTGACCTCGTAAAGCATAAATACATGCCAAATTATAAGCAGCACTACCTCGTTGAATCCTTTCAGAATTTTCAAAATACTCACCCGCTAAATCATAAAGTTCATCATTAGCATTCACATCCAAAATTCGTGCTAGATCCATATAGGCAACCCCCCCATCAATTGCAGCTCCCAGATGATTCGGTGCGACTAATAAACAGAAAGAAAACTTAGTAATTGCACTTAAATACAGTTTAATACTTTCATCTTCAGTTTTGCTTTTTGCCTGATGTAATAATGAAAAACCCCAATTATACAAAGCCTCTCCTCTCACTAAATCACCTTCAACAACCTTCGCAAAACCTTGATAAGCACTAGAAAATAATTGATCGGCTCTGGTGCCTTCACTTTCACGCGCATTTGCAGTCTGTTTAATTGCAGCGGTTAAAGTTGATTTTTTTTTGTATGCATCAAACAATGCCATTGGTATTTCCTCTTAGTGTATATTCTAATATTGCTATAGAATACCAGTTCAATATCAATACATCATCACTCAATGAATAAAAAAGAAATAAACTTAGAAACGTCTCAAATACCTTGGCATGAATTACAACGTTTTTTTGCTAGTGGCTTAGCTATTTCAGTTGATTCAAGTATTGATTTAGTCGAGGTTGCTCACCAGTTTTCTTTAGATAATAAAGCACAAGTTGAACAGTGGCTATTAAACAAACAAGTCGCCCCTGTTTCTGATCAACAAGCTTTACAATGGTTTGAAAATAAAGTCTCAGTGTGGGCCGTTGTCATTAAACCTTGGATTCTTGTACAAGATAAAGACAATGAACAAAACTGATAGCTCATCCAAAATTGGCCAGGGTATGATTTATATTGCCTGGGTAATGCTATTAATACTTTTAACCTTTGGTTTTAATAATTATCTTGAGCAACAGAACAACCCAAATCAAGATGTTTTATCTAAAGTTAACAATAATATTGCCGAAGTAAGATTACAGCAAAATCGATACGGACATTATGTGGTTAATGGTCAGATTAACCACATACCTGTCACCTTTTTACTGGATACAGGCGCAACCCTGATTAGCATACCTGAACAAATCGCAACTAAATTACAGTTAGAAAAAGGCTATCCTTCTCAAAGCAGAACAGCTAACGGCACAATCAAAGTATTTAACACGCGTTTAAACAGTGTTGGTATTGGCTCAATAGAATTAAATAATATTCGTGCATCTATTAACCCCCACATGGCCGGTGAT
>JALSLS010000014.1 GCA_026988195.1 Methylomonas sp. | reverse complement strand
ATTGACTGGGATGAAGTGTTTCAAAATGCAGCGACACTTTCTTTAATCATTATTTTTATGACGCTAGGCTTGAGCTGGTAAAAAGCATGATAAATCAAAAAAACTGTTTATTAATCAATAACAGGCAGCACTAACATGTTAATTTAACCTTTATGCCAAATAAATATTCTCTGAACGAGCTAAATGAAATTGAAAGTAAAACTATTGGGCATTACGATAATAATGCTGAATCTTTTTGGCTAGGCACTCGTGACCATGATGTCAGTCAAAATATTGAATCTTTTTTGCAAGAGCTCCCTCAAAATAAATCATTGGATATTTTAGATTTTGGATGTGGTCCAGGGCGTGATTTAAAGACCTTTAAATCTCTAGGCCATAGACCAATCGGTTTAGATGGAAGCAAAGAATTTTGCCAACTTGCAAATAAACATAGTGGTTGTCACACATTACATCAACAATTCTTAAAGCTTAAACTGGAATTTAATAGCTTCGATGGCATATTTGCCAATGCCTCGTTGTTCCACATACCGAGTCAAGAGCTACCAGAAGTATTAAACCAGCTACATTATGCGCTACGATCAGGAGGGGTTTTATTTTCATCCAACCCAAGAGGTAATGTTGAAGGCTGGCAAGGACAACGCTATGGTCATTACATGGAGGTTGAAAATATCAAAGTCTACCTTGAGCAAGCTGAATTTAAAATGATTCACCATTATTATCGTCCCGAAGGTAGACCAAGAGAGCAACAACCTTGGTTGGCTATTGTTGCGAAAGCTATAGAAAGAAAGTAAAAATAAAAATACTTACGCGTTTAAGAGTAGCTGCAAGATATTGTTCTGTTAAACATATAAAAATCATTTGTTGGATCTATGACGGCTTTAAACTCAGTTCAACACTTTTCATAATAGTTCCTGATTACCCATGAGCTTCCGCAATTTAAAAAAAGCCAACATTGCAACCCCATCATTCCTGCATTCTCTTAGCAGGAATCTAGTTCACTGAAAATGGATCCCCGATAAAAGACCTCGGGGATGACGCGTGGCACAAGGGTTTATTCTTTTTCCATATGATTTGGCGGAAACTCATGGGTAATCAGGTAATAGTTTAACGTACCAGTAACAATGGTACTGTAGAGCTGGCTAGACGTTGATTACGTAATATTAGGAATAAACTCACAATGGAATGAGATAAAGCAATATCTATCATAAAAGTAAATGGCTATGAACAATACTCAGGTTACAGATTGAATTAAACCCCAATGCCATCAACATGGCATCAAGCTGAATTGATGGGCACGCTATCGCTTTGCCCATGCTACAGTATCCTTAGCTTAATGGAATTGGATTAACCCCCTAACCTGTAGTTTTGACCCTCTTAAATTAGCGGAAGCTCCTAGGTAATCAGGTATTTGTTTATGAACAGAATCAAACCAACATGATGCTCAAAAGATAATATATTAGCTTCTTTTTGAGATGACCTAAGTTGTTAGAGAAGCTGGCTTACCAAGTATGTTTTCTTCATGTGTCTCTAACCATAATGGATATTTAAGCATAGCCTTGGAAAATAACTGGCTTTGTAAATGCTGTTTTAACCAACTTTGCAAATGAGTATAAGAGCTATGACGATAGCGTTGTCGATTGACTCGAGAGTACTGCCGCACAAAAGGTAATAATGCAAAATCAAGCAAGCTGGGTGTAGAACCCATTAAAAAGGGGTGTTGGGATAAGCGCTGTTCTAATGCCTGGATAAAAGGTTCACATTGTAGCCGGCACTGTTCTTCATTATCTCCATGAAAACGTTTGGCGCGTTTGTAGCGTTCTAGGTTGGGTTTAAAGTGTTGGTCATTTTCATTTATTATTTCCAGCATTTCAGGCAATGCTTTTGCATCTTCTGCATAAAGTAAATTGTCAGGGTCACTAAGATTAAGAGCCCATAACATAATATCTAGGCTTTCATCGATAACGTGGGTGCTAGGCTCAGTGCCTAATACTAAAACGGGTACTGTGCCTTTTGGAGAAAGCGCTAGCATATCAGCAGGTTTATTTTTCATCACAATAGCGCGAATTAATACGCTTTGTTGAGACATTAAAATGGCAAGTCTAGCGCGCATTGCATAGGGGCAGTTTTGCAAGGAGTACAGTATGGGCTGAGTCATAAAGAGTAGACTATTTACAGCCCTTTGCTATATTGGTTTCTAGTCGAGAGTGTCACCATTTGGTCAAGGTTTTGCTGTGCATTCTCATCACCGTTTAGGAAGTTTTCAAATTGAGTCATTAATTGTGCTTTGTCTGGCTCAGCTTTAGACCCAGAACCAATGTCAGTGAGATCAATAAAAAACTCATCAAATAAATCAGCAAGATCATTCACTATGTCTACATTTAAAAATTGCTCATTATTATAGATGCTAGGGTAGCCACCCTTTTGTTTATCAACGGCAAAAGAAACGCCATTAGTATTGGTGATAGTGGTCGATTTTTCACACTTTAGCATACAGCCATCTTCAATACTGGGTTTTTCACAACCGACGGTACGTTGGAAGAAGCATTGCCTGCTGGTCATCATTAAAATAGGATGATAAATGCTGTATAACAATTTGAAGTTGTTAGGTCGTGCGATTTTTTTGATTTGCACGCGGTTAATTTCGTTTGAAATAAAAGCGCCGGCACAATTTAGTTCTTCTTGCAGGGTTAATAATGCATAAGAATTGGTGGTGTTTAAAAAGGGGCCAGCAATCCATTCAATGCCCATTTCAAATGCTTTGTATGCAATGCCGGTGTTATTACTGACAATCCGTTTGGGTCGAACATGCTCTAAAATCCGTACAGATTCGTCATAATCTTTGCCAATTAAAACCGCTGGAAACCAAGGAATTAAACGTGGATTATTCAACAAAATATCAATGTGTTTATTGCAGCCTTTTTTTAGACTTTCAGGTAACTTAAAATACACATCTGCATGGGTTAAATCACATAAATACAGATCTTTTACGTCGGCTATTAAAATTGACAGACTCAGCTTGTTAGAGGTTTTTTTATGCTTAACTAATTCGGGAACAGTGACGTGAGGTATTATTTTGGCAGAATTATTGAGCAACAAAGTCGCTTGGTTTTTAAGCGTGCTTATTTCCTTAAACGGAATGATTAAGTTTTCACCCAAGCCTATGCAATTAAAATCGCTAATATCAAAATTATTGAAAGCAAAGTTTTTAAAACTTCTTTCTAAAACAGACTGATTAATCGGCAATTTCTGGGCAGAACTTAGCTTGGATTCTGTTTCTAGAATATGGGTTTTATCGTTATCACCTATGATGATAATTAACGTTAATGGCTGGTCCAGTTTTCCGGTAAAAGACAAAGAAATGCTTTGTTTGGCAATGCTAAGGTCTTTGATTTTTTCAGCCAGTTCATCACCCAGATTGTTTTTTTGCTGGTAATGATTTTTCTTAACTTGCTTGATATCTTCCAATAAAACAACCTGACTTTCTTTTACCGCATGTTTAAGGCTGTAATCACGCGGACTGTCGATAAACATATCCTTAGTGAGAGCACCCTTTAAAAAAGAGTTGGTAAAGCCACGGTTAAAAACACGATGTAAGTTAGCATCATCATTTTGTAATTGCCCTGAGTTTACAAACGTGTCGATCTGTTTACGCCAAGTGTCAACGACAGTATATACATAGTGTGCATTTTTGATGCGGCCTTCAATTTTAAGGGAGTCAACCTGTGCATCAATGAGTGCTGGAAGGTCAAAATAGGCGGAATTATCTTTTAGATTAAGCGGGTAGAGGTTGCCTGTTTCGGTGACTTCATATTCGTCGCGACAGGCTTGGCTGCAACTGCCACGGTTGCCAGAGTTACCCACGCTCACTGAGCTAGAATAGCACTGACCCGAAAAAGCAACGCACAAGGCACCGTGTACAAAAACTTCGGTTAATAAGTCATGTTGATGGGCAACTGAGGTTAATGATTTGATTTCCTCGATATTAAGTTCTCGTGACAAATTAACCCGTGTGGCACCAATTTTTGCAAGGAACTTTATTTGTCCTTCGTTATGGGTTGTTAACTGTGTTGAAGCGTGAATATTTAAGCTAGGGAAGTGTTTTTTAACTACATTGAAAACGCCCAAATCTTGCACGATAATGCCATCGATTGTGGTGTTAACCAGTTTATTTAGAACCTTAATTAAACTCGCCATTTCTTGTTCTAAAATAACCACGTTTAGGGTCAAAAACACCTCACAATCATACTTGTGAGCTAAGCGTAAAATTCCAGATAAATCGTCAAAAGACAAATTAGAGGCTCTGTTGCGAGCATTGAAATTAACTAAACCACAATACACGGCATTAGCACCAGCAATAACAGCTGCTTTAATCGCTTCAACATCGCCGCCAGGCGCTAATAATTCAATTTTTTTATTCATCTTGTGGTTTGGTAATGGTAGAAAGTGACTAACGAGTCAGTTTAAGGTGGGTTATTCCATACACGTTCCTAAGGACGGTTGGTTTCTTGATAATATCTCATGAGAGAATGATGCAATAAATCACTTTCTAATTCTATTGTTTTTACACCTCGCACACATTTAACCCACTACCCGTTATCTATATCCAGTGTACTAATTCCATAAGGGGGAAGGCTTAAGATTCTATTATCATGCACTGCTCCACCGATAGTAAAATGATACAGGGTTTGAAAACTCATGTCTTGTATGCCAAGAAATTCATGGACAGGATCATCAAAAAAACAACCTATTCCAGTCCCCTGAATGTTCATTGCTTCAGCTTCAAGGTAAATTACTTGCCCTATAATGCCACATTCCCAATAAAGTTGGGGATAAAGCCAGGCGCCTGTGTGTTTTAAAGGTTTTTCAAACTGCGATAACATAGCCAGTGAAAAACAGCCATCAGCAGCAATTTCTTGTTGGCAAGATAACTGCTGCGAAAGCGATTTAGCATCACCTTCAATTAAGCAGAATAACGGGAGTTTTTCGGGACATGTTGCTATTTTTTTCCAGAGAAACTCCTTATTCATTAATGACTTTAATTCGGTCAATGCCTCAGGCTTGCGAATCAAGCAATAAA
>JALSLS010000013.1 GCA_026988195.1 Methylomonas sp. | reverse complement strand
CTAACAAGTCGTGCAAATTGACCCACTTAAGTCGGGCTTCTTTGGATGCAATAGTTTGTGATATAGTTTTGTTATTGTTAATAAGGTTCGTGCGAGTTTTCCGTGGATCAATTTAACGAGGCGTTATACTACAAAAAATCAAAAATCCCATTAGTCGCAAAGATTATCACTTAGAAGTTATTGGTTATATAATTGAGCTAAAAAATAATAGGCTGAATTGTGATTTTAAAAGAAGTAGATAAAAAAGAAGCTATAAATAAATTTGAAAAGTCTGGGCTTAAAGCTGAAAAACAAATGGCTCACTATTTAAAAAGAGCATTCCAAGACAAAAAAGATATACTTGTTATCAATGATTTACGTCTTGAAATGAATGATGATATTGCCCAAATTGATCATCTAATTATTCATAGGTATGGCTTTTTAATCATTGAATCCAAAAGCGTAACATCTAAAATATCAATAAATGAATATGGTGAATGGGTAAGACATTATTTAAAAAATACAAATGGTATGCCTTCACCAATTAATCAGGCGAGAAGACAGGCTGATTTTCTTAAAAACTATCTTATGGCAAGGTCAGGTAACTTACTAAAAAAATCTCTTATTTTTCAGGCTTCCTTTACAGATTTTAAATTTGATATTTTGGTGGCAATCTCAGATTCTGGAATTATAAATAGGCCAAAAACCTCAGATATATCGGAGGTTTATAAAGCAGATCAAATAACAGATGAAATTAATAGCATTATTTCAAGCTATGCAGGAACCAATAAAAGTATTCTTACTTTGAAAGTAAATTATAATTTTGCTGATACAAGCATGGATAAAATTACAAGATACTTAACTCAAACACATAAACCAGTAAAACGGGGCAATAAGCTAGAAGTCAAAGAAACAAAAGCTGTTTATTCCACATCTACAGAGAGAAAGATTAAGGAAAAAATTGAAGATTCATGCTGTAAGTGTAATTCTAAAAATATTGGAATTGTTTACGGTCGTAATTACTACTTTAAATGCCATGAGTGTAATGGTAATACTCCAATTAAGCTAAAGTGCAAAGAGGATTCTTGTAAACCAAAACTACGAAAACAAAAATTAACATTCTTTAAAGAATGTGCTGAATGCAAAAGCTCCGAAGTATTTTTCACGAACAAAGAATTACAAGAAGTATAACAAGGCATTTAAAACAAGGACTTACCTAAGTTGGGTTTCTTGCTTTGAGGGCTGTAGTTTTGTTTAACTTCTTGCTAAATTGAAGCTTTGTTAAGTCAAATCGGCAAGCCCTTTAATGCGGCGTTATCTCTCTGCGAGGCAAAAGCATAAAAGAGCATATTTCCTAGATCACACATTATCCTTGAATAAAACAAAAAACGAACATGGTATAATTTAACAATTAATGTATAATCAGCTCAAATTTTAACTAAGGGCTTACAGTGGTTGATAGAAGTAAAATACCGTTTATAACTGAAATTCCAGCCGAAGAAGAGGCGGAATTTAATAAGCTTATAAAATCACACAGAAAAAAATATATACGCTCCTCCCAAGAAATTGTTGAGAAGGTGTTTTCTGAAACGCCAGACTTTACAAAAGGAATAAAAAACAAGAAGATAAGCTCTTCTATTGAAGAGCTTAGAGAGCTTGTTTGGAACGAGTACCTTAAAGATGAGGTACAATTCAATATAGTTTTAATGCAAGACCTACATGAAACATTAAAAACTCCAAAACATATACTTGATACATTACTAGATAAAGAAATTACTAAACTTCCTGAAAAGGAACTTCTTAAAGAGGTTCGTAGTCTTTGTGGTGAGTATGCCGGTCGAGTATTTCCTTATATCTATAAAATATCATTAAGTAGTACAAATTCCAGACGTTCTAGGGCTGGAAAAACCTTTGAATCTATAATTTATAAAACCTACGAAGTTTTAGGCTACGAATATGATTCTCAAAGCAAAGTTGGTAGAAAAACTTTTACAGAACTTGGCTTAGGTAAAAAGGTTGATTCAATTCTCCCTAATATTGATTGTTATGAAAAAAGAAGAAATAAAACAATTATAGGAACAATGAAAACCACTTTACGCGAAAGGTGGCAAGAAGTTGCAGAAGAAATAGAACGAACAAAAATTCCTGAAATACATCTACTCACTATTGATGAAGAAATATCAAAAAGTAAAGCTCAAGAAATGGCCAATCATAATATAATTATTGTTGCTTATGATTGGGTAGCAAACTCTGAATCATTGTCTTCTATGAAGAATATAATTAGCTTTGAAGAGTACTTATTTGAAGAAATTCCCTCTATTTTAAAATTCTGGGAGGAAAAATGAATAAAATAAGAGTTATAGATTTATTTGCAGGAATTGGAGGAATCCGACTTGGTTTTGAAAAAGCATCAAAAAATGGAATTGATTGTGTTTTTACAAGTGAGTGGGACAAATTCTCAACCGAAACATATAAAGCGAACTTTGGTGACGAAAAAATATTTGGTGATATAACCAAAGTTAAGATAGAGGATATTCCTGAGCATGATGTACTGCTTGCAGGCTTTCCTTGTCAACCATTCTCGCAAGCAGGATTAAAAAAGGGTTTCTCTGACACTAGAGGCACATTATTTTTTGATATTGAAAGAATATTAGAAAGCAAGAAACCACCTGCTTTCCTTCTTGAAAATGTAAAACAATTAAGAGGTCACGACAAAGGAAGAACCTTAGAAGTAATCTTGGAACATTTACGGAAAATTGGTTATGAAAACATCCAATATAAAGTTTTAAGGGCTAGAGACTTTGGGTTACCTCAAAATCGAGAGAGAATCTATATAGTTGGCTTTCTCGATAAAAATATTAAGTTTAACTTTCCAACTCCAACATTTGAAAAAACGAGAGTTGGTAATATTCTACAATCAAACATAGATGAGAAATATACCATTTCAGATAAACTTTGGGCAGGTCATCAAAGAAGGAAGAGAGAAAATAAACTCAAAGGAAAAGGCTTTGGTTATGGGATAGTGAACCATAACTCTGAATACACAAATACTATTTCAGCTCGTTATTACAAAGACGGAAGTGAAATTTTGATAGAACAAAAAGGAAAAAACCCTAGAAAATTAACGCCTCGTGAGGCTGCTCGGCTACAAGGTTTTCCTGATAATTTTAATATTCCTGTTTCTAATACACAAGCATATAGGCAATTCGGGAATAGTGTTCCTGTAAGTGTTGTTGAAAAAGTAGCTTCACAAATGCTAATTCACTTAGAGGTTCAATCACAAGAAAAAATAAAAGATAACAAGTTGCTTAAGAGTGGACTTGACTTAAGTAGGGATTCTCTCGTAGTTGCTTAGTTTTGTTTGAGTACAAGTGAAATTTGAGTTCAAATCTGTTAAGTCGTCAAGCCACTTAGCAAGGCGTTATGTGTCTGTGAGGCAAAAGTGCGTGTAGCTTTTATACCACGTCTAAATTTTAAAACATATTGGTTAAAAAATAATGTTGTATATATGCAACTTCTAACCTAGAATGCGCGTATATACCGTTTATCTGATTGTACGGTAAAATTTAAACAGTATGTCTGTTATAGGTATGCTGTAATTTTGAATTTGTTACAATGTTTGTAAATTAATATAAATAGTGGGTGGCACTAAAAATGGAACAACAGCCTTTGGCAGATGCGCTTATAAGCATACTGGAGCATAATAGAGCGCAAGTTTTTGACTCTAACGATCTGTGCGTTGCTTTAACAGATGAAACGAAAGAATTATTTGTTGCTCGTAAAAACTATGCAGAATCTCATGGTAAACATGGTTTTACTAATGGAAATTCTGATGCTCAAAATGAAAGTAATAAAAAAATTATAGAGGGTGAATCTCTCTCTGAACAATCTGGTCTTGAATATAACGATATAATGTAAATTATTTTTTAATAGCAATCATTATCGATTAAATAATAGATTTGTAAGGAAAAGCTAGAATGCGAGATAATGATAATGAGATAAATGAAGTGTATGAAGCATCTGCTTTAGCTTATGCTGAGAGTATAAAGTATGCTCTAGATATATTTATCCAGTTACTTATAAGTAGAATTAAAAATGGTCATGCAGACGCACAATTTCTCAAAGAATGGGCTTATCCATTAACTAGCCCAGGAGCAATTAACCTAACTGCTATAACTGAAATTGAAACTATAATATGTTCAGGGTTATCTGAAGGAAAGGGATTATCTATTGATAATAATATAATTAATGATATTAGGTCGATCTTTCAAGACTCTCAAATAATTTCAGATATTTACCTCGACACAAGCAAAGAAGTCTCTTTATATGTTGAGAAATACGATATAACAACCAGAGGCATTGATAATTATAAAGTTCGCTATTTTATGGGTCTAGTAATAACAGGACATTTAGAAAATAACTTTCTTTTATATCAAACTCACCCTCGTATATTAAGAGCTATATCTCGTTTAATGATGCTACGTGTGATGCAAGACACTCTTAAAATTGATACGGATACAGGTGTAACGCCTGATATGTTTAAAAAGTTTGCTGTCTCTTTATTAGAATCAAAAGCCAGAGGTATTGATGACTTATTTGGTGATTATGGTTTATATTTAATATTTAAAACTGTTGCTAAATGCCATCAGGCTAAAATCACATAACAAGTTGCTCAAAAACGGACTTGCCGTAAGCGGGGCTTCTCACGTAATAATTTAGTTTCGTTTGAGTTTGTGCTAAATTTGAGTTCAAACTTCCAATACGGCAAGCCCTTTAGCAAAGCGTTAGGTCTCTGCGAGGCAAAAGCATAAATCACAAGCATTAAGTGAATTCTCCTCCTCGTAGAAAAGCACTAAAAGTGGGGGTTGTACTTTAAAAGCTCATATAAAGGTATTAAAATCTATCAAATGAAATATATATCAATATTAAGAGGCATAAATGTCAGCGGTCAAAAGAAAATAAAAATGGCTGATTTGAAGATTTTGTTTGAAAATGAAAGATATTCAAACGTAGTAACTGGCAGATTCAACAGTGAAATGCATAACTTCTGAGACTGTAACTAATTCTGTGTAACTGCCCGTTTTAAACATAGTCTTTTAGTCGGTCTTCAAACTCGATAATAAACCTAT
>JALSLS010000012.1 GCA_026988195.1 Methylomonas sp. | reverse complement strand
ACCAAAGCTCTTTACCTCAGCAGCAGGGGGCGGTTTGTAACCAGCTCCTTTCAGCCGATTACGAGAGACCTACTCTCATCTTTAATATAGTTACGAACAACTTCGTTGTTCTCTTGACACACAAAAGCTGCGCTGCCAGCGGTCGACTGGAATTTTTTGTTAGTTGCGATTTTGTGCAGCTTTCCGTAATTGAATAAATTCATCATCAGATATTTCCTTTTCTTCATACTCAAACTTATCATTAATTGTAATTTGAGGTTGTAATGATTCAATTACATTTTGAGGACCGACTTTAGCACAATTAGGAAGATATACATTACTAATAAAAGGATTCTGTTCCCATTCTTTTTTTATATATATTTCCCCAGGTATCCCAATAATAAACCAAGGTTGTTTCCCAAAAGCTGAAAATTGATTACCAACTATTTTTTGTAAACATCGAATAGCAGATAAGGCTAACTCTCTATCGTTATGATCTGTTTCAGGTCTGAAATGAATAGCTTTGTGCCTCATATCCATGAGTTTTAAAAATTCTGACTTTACCTCTGGAAGAATTATTTCCCATGAAGAAAGAGTATTTATTGCCAAAGACCAGTCATCAAATGAATCTTTTCGATATACCTTTTTATATTCTGGAGTGTTTTTATAATGCTCTCTAAGCATTAACACCAAATGGTTAAGAATTCTTTCCCCAAGTGAACATACAGCAACCAACGCTGGATAATAAGCTCCCATAACAAATGAAATTCTAATCTGCTCAAAAAATTTGTTATGGAAAGCTAAAATTGAGAAAGGCTTCGCTTCTAACTCAATAAAATTACCTTTCTTTCCTTGGGAGTGGGCTTCTCCATATTGGAATATTAAACCTTGTTCTGTTCTTCGACGGTTTTCCAAGTGTTGCTGTTTTATTTTATCTTCCCATTCATCCCTAATTGGATCAGCTAAAGCTCTTACTCTCGTATCAAAATCCCAAAGTAGTACTCTATATCTTTTCATATTTCTAGCAACTAACATCCTTATTAACAGGAAACTCTTCCCTGATATTCTAGATATTGAGAGGGTAAATCAGGCAAGTTGCACAGGATACTAATATCCTGTACAACCTTCCCGATTACCCTAAGGTATTTACCTGAAATTCAGGAGAAATTTCCTGCTATGAATAATATCATGTCAATATTCCTTGATAATTGATATTACCCCTATATTCAGGGTTAACTTATTAATTAACTGCTAAAATAATTCTTTTTTATCACCATGTCAACAATAAAACCTAACAACTCTTTTATTGTTCCACCAAGGCAACCAACCTTAAACCAAACTCTGTTATTTCAACATCGACTCAATTAACTTTCATTTTAAGTCGCACAAAGTATATTCAAACTACTAATCACTCCCACTCAATTTTCCCTTGGGTTTAACCGGGGCAGGGTTATTGGTTATTGGTTTTCTGTCTTAGTCTGCTCTCTCCCTGCTTGAGAGAGGGCTTAAGAGTACAATCTATGGGTGAAACTTGACAAGAGTTACGTCACACAAAACATTAACCACATTTACTCTCACCACAATTCAAACATGTCATACAGCCATCCATTAACACCATGGCTTTAGTACTACATTTCACACATAAAGTTGCTTTATCAGGAAAAGATTCATCACTTTTGTCGCCTGAAGCTCCATGTTTATCTTCAAACTCTTTACGCTTTTCAGCTAAATATTGCTTTTGGTGATCAGTCATTTCTTCTGACTTAATCAACCCGATAAATTTCATATGGGATTCAATCGCCGTTCCAATTTCAGCCACTAAGGAAGGCATAAATACCCCCCCCTTTTTAAAGTAGCCGCCTTTTGGATCAAATACTGCTTTCATTTCTTCCACTAAAAAGGTGACATCACCACCTTTTCTAAAAACAGCCGAAATAACCCGTGTTAATGCTAGCACCCATTGAAAATGCTCCATGTTTTTTGAGTTAATAAAAACTTCATAAGGGCGGCGTTCTTCATGTTCTGTGCCCATATTCAGCACCATATCGTTTATGGTGATGTAAAGTGCATGTTCAGATTGTGGTGTTTTAATCTTGTAGGTTGAACCTAATAACATTTCTGGACGCTCTACATTTTCATGCATACTTTCCAGTACTGTTTCTTCTTCAAGCTTTTTTTCTTGTTTAATTACTTTGTAGGAAACTATTTTCTTGGTGATTTTATGTGTCATTATAATTTTCCGTAGTAGCCTTCTTTAAGTGCATCAAATAAATTTGCGGCTGTATGCATTTCGCCATCATATTCAATTTCTTCATTACCGTTTACTTCAATGACATGGCCATCTTCTAGGGTAAATTGGTAACTTGTTTTTTCTAAATCCTCATCTTTCACTAATACACCTTGGAAAGCTTCAGGGTTAAAACGGAAGGTTGTACACCCTTTTAAGCCTTTATCGTAAGCATATTCATAAATAGATTTAAACTCTTCATAAGGAAAATCAGTCGGTACATTGGCTGTTTTAGAGATAGAGGAATCTATCCAGATTTGTGCTGCAGCTTGTACATCAACATGTTGTTTTGGAGTAACATCATCAGCGGCAATAAAATAATCGGGTAGTTGATGAGCGTTATCCTCACTATAAGGCATGGCTTCTGAGTTAACTAGCTTTCTATAGACTAGTAATTCAAATGAAAATACATCGACTTTTTCTTTTGATTTTTTACCTTCACGAATAATATTACGTGAGTAGTGATGCGCGAAGCTCGGCTCTATCCCATTACTAACATTATTAGCCAGTGACAAGGAAATAGTACCTGTTGGGGCGATAGAACTATGATGAGAAAACCTTGCACCTTGCTCTACTAAAGCTGCCACTAACGCAGGTTCTTCTTTGGCGAGTAGTTGCATATAACGGCTGTATTTAGAGTGTAAAACTTTACCTAAAACCTTGTCGCCTTTTTTATAACCATCTTTCTTCATTTCTGGGCGTTTATGTAACATTTCACCGGTCACTGCAAATTCTTGCTCCATGATTGGAGCTGCGCCCTTTTCTTTTGATAGTTCTAGTGCTGCTTTCCAGCCCTCTATCGCTAATACCTTGGTAATTTCTTCCGTTAATGCTAACGATTCTTGTTCTCCATACCTTAGACCTAACATAGTAATGGTTGATCCTAAGCCTAGATATCCCATTCCATGGCGGCGCTTGCTGATAATTTCTTCCCGTTGTTTTTCTAGCGGTAAGCCATTAATTTCGACTACGTTATCTAACATTCGGGTAAAAACTGAGATGGCTTTACGATAAGTATCCCAGTCAAAAGTAGCATTTTTGGTAAATGGATTTTTGACAAAGCGTGTTAGGTTAATGGAACCTAAAAGACAACTACCATAAGGGGGTAAAGGCTGTTCACCACAAGGGTTAGTCGCTCTAATATTTTCACAAAACCAATTATTGTTCATTTCATTGACTTTATCTATCAGGATAAAGCCGGGCTCTGCATAGTCATAAGTGGATGACATAATAATGTCCCACAAACGACGTGCGGGCATCGTTTTGCTTATTTTACAGGCAACCAGTCCATTATCATTAATAACATAGCCTTCTTTATTGGGTAGGTCACGCCATACTATAAGGTCTTTATTGCTTAGATCTAAGTTATCTATTTGTTTTTCTTTTTCTGTAATTGGGAAAGAAAGCGCCCACTGTTTATCACCTTTAACAGCTTCAATAAACTCGGTTGTAATCAATAGTGACAGGTTGAACTGGCGCAAACGGCCATCTTCACGTTTTACCCGAATAAATTCAACAACATCAGGGTGGGCAATATCAAAGGTTGCCATTTGAGCGCCTCGTCTGCCGCCTGCTGATGAAACTGTAAAGCACATTTTATCGTAGATATCCATAAATGATAATGGACCTGATGTGTATGCCCCTGCCCCTGATACATAAGCATCTTTGGGGCGTAAGGTTGAAAATTCGTAACCAATACCACAACCTGCTTTTAAAGTAAGCCCTGCTTCATGGACTTTACCTAAAATATCATCCATTGAATCAGCAATAGAGCCTGATACTGTACAGTTAATCGTTGATGTTGCTGGTTTGTGTGCTTCTGCCCCCGCATTTGAAATAATACGCCCAGCGGGAATTACCCCTTGACGTAATGCCCATAAAAACTCTTTTTGGTGTTTGTCTTGTAGTGTTTTATTTTTTTCTACACGGGATAATGCTTTAGCTACACGTTGATAGGTTTCATCAATCGTATTATCAATGGCAATTCCATCTTTAGTTTTCAAACGATATTTTGTATCCCATATATCTAGCGAGGCACTTTGTAATGGAATGTCTGTATCGTTATTAGAGACGATATGTAGCTGTGCTGTCATTAATAATATCCTTGTTCATTAGCTTTAATTACGTTAATAACTATACATTCTCTTGCATTCAAAAATGAACTCAATGTGGATATATAGTGTTTTTTATTAATCTTAACACAAGATATAGTGTTTGTTTTTGTTTTGACACATATTTATTATTGTATTCTGTTATTTCAATAACTTAGAAAATATACCTTTACTAAGGAAGTCAAAAATTATAAAAATTGTTGGTTTAATCTTTTGGTAAGCTTATTATTGCCTCTTAAGCTCAAAATAAATAAACATAAAAAATGACAAAAACATTACAATAAAAGTTGTAAAAATATCGGTCTACTCTATTATTTAAGAGTATTAACTTTTATGCTAGGTAACTCGCAATCAATAAAATACCCCTCATCGCCCCAGTATTACAGTCATAAGTTAAGGGGAAGCACATCCTATACTGCGAATTGTTTTTTACTTAATGATTGTGATGCAGAACCTGGGAACTATTTTGGTACTTTATTGATTGCTAGTTGCCTTAGGAACGATTTACCACCAAGTACTTTTATTTTTACACCTTGGAGTAAGGCTGTTAGATTTTAATTAAAACTTTTGAACTCATTGCTGTTACTTGTATCAATAGACACTAATAACTTTTTCATTTTTTTTTTAAAGTCACCGGAGAACACCTTAATATGGCTAACCTCATTAGCTTATCTCAGTTTATTACAGAACAGCAACGCCAACTTTCGACAGATACAACGGGTGAGTTAAGTGCTCTACT
>JALSLS010000011.1 GCA_026988195.1 Methylomonas sp. | reverse complement strand
AAGTTGGGCTTCTTCGGAGGCTTCTTTTTATGGTATAGTTTGGTTGTTTTAAGAAGCTTCGCGCCAGTTTTCCAGTGGAACAGCTGAATGAGGCGTTATGCTACAAAAGCTAAAACCAGTTCATCAGATTTAAATTGATTTTTAACACTGACCTAAACATAATTAGAAATAAAAAACAGAAAAAATGAAATCAAATAACTTCCTACAATTAAAAAAACGTTGGTCACAATTATATGAACATGCCAACTTTGCTGAACAATATATCTATACTGATCCACATACAGCAATAGTAAAATTGCGTTGTTTTGCAGAGCAGCTTGTTGGGATTCTATATCGTGAACTGAATTTACCATGTGAACGAAATGATGGTTTTTTTGAAAAGCTCAAAGCCTCAGTATTTATTGAAATAATAGATTCAGCAATTCTTGAAAAGCTTCATGCAATCCGCATGTTAGGAAACAAAGCAGCTCATGGGATAAATATTAATTCAAAAGATGCTCTAGTCTTATTACATGATGCTTATTTGATAAGTCAATGGTTGTTTAAAACATATAGTGGTGCTATTTTTGATGATTATCCTGCTTATGTAGAACCTGAATACCCAAGTGTTCCAACTCATGATTTAAATGAAAAAAATAAACACTTGGAAATTCAATTACAGAGTGTGAAAGAGGAACTGAAGAGGCTTGAAGAATCTGAGAAAATAGCACAGAACAAGGCTAATAAATTAAAAAAATCATTAGATGAGTCAAAGCTCCAAATATTTAAAGAGGCATCTTCTAATGCTGTCTCATCATTTGACTTAGCTCCTGAAAGTACTCGTGAACTTATCAAGTTACATGATGCTTTTGCTGAATATAGCCTTACTAACGGTCAGATGGAATTAGTAAACAATCTAGCTGGCTTTTTAGGTAGCAAAGATGATCATGTATTCTTGCTAAAAGGCTATGCTGGTACAGGTAAGACCTTCATAACTAAAGGCTTAACTGAATATTTTAGGGCAATTGGTCGTAATTACGTTCTAGCTGCGCCTACAGGCAAAGCCTCAAAAGTAATAGCTAAAAAAACTCAATCACCAGCTTACACCATCCATAAAACGATCTACTCATTTAAAGATATTGTAGAGTATCGTGACGAGGATCTAGATGGTTCAGAAACATACAAGTTTTATGCTCAACTGACAGCTAATGAAATGTCAGCTGATACTGTATTTATCATTGATGAAGCATCAATGATTGCAGATGTATACCATGAAGAAGAATTCTTTCGTTTTGGTTCAGGATATTTACTACGTGACTTTTTTAAGTTCGTCAATCTTGATCATAACGATCATAGGAAAAAGGTGATTTTCATTGGTGATGATGCTCAATTACCACCTGTTGGTATGAGTTTTTCTCCAGCTCTTGACGATAAATACCTATATAGAAAACATAATGTAAAAAGCATTCGCTATGAATTAACGGAAGTTGTTCGCCAAAAGACTGATAGTGGCGTAATGCACAATTCTATAAACCTAAGAAAATCTTTGAAAAAGGGTATCTTCAATCAACTGACCATAGATTTGAATTATCCTGATTTATCTAAGGTGTCATATCAAGAACTATTGCCTTGTTACATTGATTCCTGTCGAGGTAAGATTAACGGTGAATCCATTGTGCTGGCGCACTCGAATGCAGATGTAGCAGCTTACAATCGGCTCATAAGAGAACATTTTTTTCCTGACATCGAAGAAATAACTCGCGGTGACAAAGTAATGGCTGTCAGCAATAGCAATGCTTATGGTTTCTTTATTTCAAACGGTGATTTCGGTCTTGTCAAAAAAGTATTAAGCAATACCGAGCGTCGAAACATAACTCTGCGTAGAAAAAATAAAGAAACGAATAAAGTCGAAGAAATAGCTATTTCTTTAGCATTTAGAAACGTAATTGTTGGTTTCAAAGATTTAGAAGGTGCGCCTCACTTTTTTCAAGCAAGAATCCTAGAGGATCTATTATACAGTGAATACCCAGGTCTTACTTCTGATGAAAGTAAAGCCCTTTATCTTGACTTTTGTATTCGTCATCCTCACTTAAAACGGGGCAGCCTTGAGTTTAAAGAGACACTGAGATCAGACCCTTACTTTAATGCGCTTCGCTTGAAGTTTGGTTATGCGATAACTTGTCATAAAGCTCAAGGAAGTGAATGGAACCATGTATTTGTAAAATGCAAAACACATCAGAGCCAGTTATCTGCGGATTATTTCAGGTGGTTCTATACGGCAATAACACGCACATCTGATAAGCTTTACTTGTTAGACCCTCCTGCCATCAAACTTGGTTCAGGAATAAAGGTAGTTGCATCCCCTAATATCGTTGGTAGTAGCGGTGATAATTCATCAAACCCTAATCATGCTTCATCGACAACAAACAATGAAGAGGCTCTAAACTCAACTAAAACACATGTGGAAAAAACTAGCAGTCATGAATCTTTTGGAATTGCATCTAACGCTTACTTCTCTTTGGAAATTTTAAAGCGAATCAGAAAGATTTTTGAAAATTCTGACATAAGCATCCAAGATGTTAGTCAGGGGCAATATCAGGAAGTCTATTTCTTTCAGAATGATAGTGAAGTAGTACGAATAGATATTAGTTATAACGGTAAGGGGAAAATATCCAGGATTTCTACTCCAACGCAAACTGAGTTTAGCGGGGAAATTCTCAAACTAGTTTCTCCACTTAACGGTGTTATCATTGTGCCAGTAATAACGAACTCATCCATTAACATTGAATTTGAAGAGGTATTCTTGAATGATTTCCATAAAAGACTTTCTCCCTTGGCTGAGAAAAAAGGGATGGTTATTAACAATGTAGAATCAATGGACTGGAAGCAGCGTTACACTTTCATTCAATCTGGTGAAAGTGCTGTTTTTGATATTTTTTATAACGGGAAAAATCAATTCACTAAATGCGCACCTGTTCGCAATGCATGCTCTTCAAGCATTCTATCAACTGATGTTCAAGCATTGTTAACAAAAGAGCTGAGCGCGTGATTACTAGCAAGGCTGTTTTTGCCAAACGAAAGGAAGGCTCTTTAGATGAAGCCTACCAGATGGCTGTTGAGCTAATAAATAACCCCCAGCGGGATGATTGGGATATCAAAGCATTTGCTTGGTGCGTCATCGATTTAATTAAGCGCGATGCAAGATCAGGACATCAACAAAACTTACCAAACTATTCTCAGCAGCTTGAACATCTAGAGATTGACCCTTCAGATAATATACTTAGCGATCAAAGACAATATGCTCTTAAGTTATGCAACCCTAATGGTCAAGACATCCTGAAAGCCAAGGCTTTAAGTAAGGAAGGTCGCCATCAAGAATCGGTTGATCTTTTCAGGAAAATACTAAGTAACGGAGATCATTCTGAAGATGTTCAAACAGGCTTAGCTTGGGAGTTATATCGCCTTGCTAAGGCTATGATTGAACAAGATCCTCCTAATTCCAATGGAGCTAAAAAGCATTTAAATGGTTATTTTAAACTACAAGTAGAAAAACCATCACTGTTGCATACCTGTTTTCTTCAGCTTGCTGATAAACTTGCGAAGGAAGGCAAGCTAAATATGGGAGCATACGTGAGAATATGGGGACTCGAAAATCTTCGACCTGATGATTATGAGCCTTTCAGAACCGAGGATGGCAATATCTACCCCTCGCTTGCTGAAAGAGTAGTTCAACATGCAAGTAAAGACGCTTTTTCACGAGGTGTACAAGAAGAACTTCACTATATTTTACCTTTCATTGATGACTGTATTATCAAATATCCAGACAATATTTGGCTCAAACTTAGTAAAGCTAGAACACTTATGTCCATTGGACGAAATGATGAAGCTCTTTCGTTTGGGCTAGAAGTGGTAAAGAGTAAAGTCAATGACTATTGGGCGTGGGAATTACTCGGTGATATTCATAAGTCAATTACACTAGAAACTGCTCTATCTTGTTACTGTAAAGCCTTACTTTGTTCAAAAGATATTAATTTCGTTAGTAAGGTTAAAATCAAACTTGCAGAGTTATTAATTGAAAGTGAAGATTACTCCAAAGCAAAGCTTGAAATTGAAGAAGTAACTACCTATCGAGTTGATAAGAATCAGAATATCCCTGATTCAATTGAGGTATTGAAAACACAACCTTGGTATGAGGCAGCATCTGCTACAATATCAAATCAAGCACTTTACATAAGTCATGCGCCAGTTGCAGAGGAGCTTTTGTACAGCGATCTTCCATGGATAGATGGGATTCTTGGCGAATGCTTCACACTTGATGCAAAGCCCAATAAACCAAAGAGAAAACTATATATTAACTCCTCTACCATCCCTTTTGAAGTTTCCATTCCTGAATCTAAAGTCTTAGTAAATGGTGTCGAACATGGCAAGGGAATAAAAATCAAGGGCGAATACGACCATGAAAATCGCTTTCAGGTTTATACTTTAGAAAAAAGGGATGCTTCAACTGAGTGGGATATTTTTGATGAATATATTGGTGTTGTAGATCACATTAACGTACAAAAAAAACTTATTCATTTTATCGTTAGTCGGACTATAGATGGCATTATTAGATTTTCAGATTTAAAGGAAAAATTTAATGAAGGTGATGGGATTTCTGTACGAGTTTCTCAGTATAAAAGTAAACAAGGAGTTAGATATAGTGTAATAACAGCCAAGAAAACAGAGAAACTTATACCTGATTCAATAGTAAAGGCATTTGAAGGCAATGTAAGGGAGTCTAATGGCATGGGGTTTACTGATGATGGAATATTTGTCCCCCCTCCTGTAATGAGGGGGGATAACATTAATGATGATGATTGGGTTTCTGGAAAAGCCATTTTAAACTACAATAAGAAAAGATTAGAGTGGGGATGGAGGGTGCTCAATATTGATAAAGTAAGCACGGCACATGCATAAAAGCATAACAAGTTGCTTAACATTGACAGCTAACTCAGCCCGCCTTTTGTGTATTCGCTATCGCTCATTATCACACAAAACCCGTGCTGAGTTAGCTGCAAGTTAGCAAGGCGTTAGCTGCCCTTATCGGGAAATAGTGCTAAAGAATAAATTCTGCTAAATAAAAGCCTTAATTCTTATGCCACCCCCCTTG
>JALSLS010000010.1 GCA_026988195.1 Methylomonas sp. | reverse complement strand
ACATAAGATAAAAATGTATTGCCTTATCCGTATCGATTGCAGCTATTGCATTAGCTAAATTGTCATATCTTTTATAACTGCTTTTAGCAAGATACAGCCCTTGAGAATCTTGTTTAACCCTTATTTTTTCTAGTGGTTTTATAAATGATCGGTGCTTAAACACAACTTGATTCTGAGACAAATCATTAATAATCAAAAAATATTTTTTAAGAACCTCATTAACTTGAACCCAACTTAATAGCCCTTCTGAAACTACAGCCAGCCTCTCTCTAATAAACTCATCACTATGCTCAAGCGTGGGTAAAACCTCTTGAACATGTTTTGGTTCCAGCTTCACTACTGCACCCAATTTATTATTTGATTGCAGTAAATCATCTGTTGCTAATGGGTATAAAACATCAGAAACCTTGACTTGCTTTTCTTCAGGAACCTCAATCGTTCTAATATCTTCAGTCCCACTTTGCTGGTTCTGCACAAAGACCCATAAAATAACAGCACCCAAAACTAAAACCAGCATAATAGGCATTAATAGATTATTTTTTTCATTCTTTTGCTCATATCGACTCATAATTGCTCCTTACTTGTTAATTAACAACCACTCTTAAAAAATCATCTTACTTTAGTTACCTAAAACAATTTACAAATTTAACACTTGAGCTTATGCTCTCACTTATCTAAATTAAAATCTAAAAAGTAAAAATCCAATATGAAAATTTTATCAACCCATATGAAGCTACTTTTTATAACTTCAATATTAATCCCTATCACACCAACGCATGCAAAGAGCATTCTCCCTACTGCCAACGGAATACAATACCCAGCCGCTTTGAAAAACTGGAGGGTTATCGCCTCCTCTTACCGTACAGATAACAACACTCAACGTGTGATTTTAGGTAATAGCATTGCTATAAAGGCGGCAAGATCAGGAAATACCAATCCCTGGCCAAAAGGGAGTACCTTGGCAAAACTGGTTTGGAAAAATACTGAGCACCCTGACTGGAAATCAGCCATTATTCCTGGGAAGTTTATACATTCTGAAATTATGATTAAAAATGCAGAGAAATACAAATCTACAGGTGGATGGGGATATGCACGCTGGAAAGGTGAGGCTCAACAACCTTATGGTAAAGACAAATCCTTTACTCAAGAGTGTTTGACCTGCCATTCACAAGTTAAAAAAAGTGATTATGTCTTTACTATTCCAGCCAAAATTCCTTAGGGCAATGTATTTTTAACAGTCCTAGATACAACTAAGTATTTACAGGATAGTAACTTAGATTATCTTGGTATTTATTTACTCTCTTTCTCGGTGTATACTCCTAAGCTACGTTCTTCATTCCCTCACTCTGAACGAATGAAGAGCGCCTAAACCTACCAATAACTATAAAGATCAAAAGGTTTCACTGATGGCTGAAAAAACAGTAAGCAAACACTTAATCAATCTAGAAAAAAATTTTTCAGCGGCTAATCCTATTTTACAAAAAGCTAGCCAGTCATTTCATCAGCTCGACCAATTGGAGTATGACTTAGGGCTTATTGATGATGACGAAACAACGGCGACAAAAAGCTCTTGGTGGCCAATCGTTAGCTTAATCGGTGGATTTTCGACAGCAAAATCAGAATTTATTAACCGTTATTTAGACACCTCACTCCATTCATCTAATCATAAATTTACGGTTCTTCAGTACACACCTCAAGCAACCAATGCCACACTCCCAGGCTCCGCATTAGATGCGGATCACCGCCTCCCCTTTTTCCAAGTAAGCCAAAAAATACAGTCAGTTGAGTCAACCGAAGAAAACCATGTAAATGCTTATTTAGAATTAAAAACCGTTAATAGCGAAAGACTAAAAGGCAAATTATTTGTTGACACCCCAGTGCTCAATGCCTCTATAGATCCAGCGGTTCAATCTATTTTAAACCAGCATATTCTTGATATGTCTGACCTTGTTTTAGTCTTTACTGATTTGTTTGAAGCGCCGCCTGAACTTATTGAAGAGTCGGTAAAAGAAATTGTATTAAAACAAGATACTAATAAATTTATCTTTGTGGTTGACCATTCCGAAATTAGTCTTGATATTAAGAAAACTAATGAAATCATTGCATCTTGGCAGAGACGGTTAGCCGAACTCGGCATTCATACAGGACAGTTTATTGTTTTATCAGACAATTCAAATTCAGCGACCGACTCTGCCTTATTAGAAATTGAGCAGCGCTTAGCCAATATTGAAAATGATCGTTCTTATCGTGTACTTTATTCATTAGAAAAAAGTATTCGTGATATTAATGACATCTATACCCCTGAAGTTGAAGAACAAATATTGACTTGGAAAGACAGAATCAATATGTCCACACTCATTATTTTAGGTTTTATTGTTACCCTAATGCTTTTTGCTGAAATTTCTATGGGTATTGTACAAATTCTTTTTGACCCCATTATCGGCCCTGTTTTCCTTCTTATTTTAATTGCCTTCTTAACCCCTCTACACCTCATGATGGCAAAAGTTCATGCAAAATTCATTATTAAGAATTTAAAGAAAAGGCAAAAAAAGCTACTATTAACCGAAAATTTAGCTGGACTTTTTGAAAAAAGCCTTACTTTCTGGCGAATACTGCTTCCCATTAATGAGTCAGTTGCTAAAAACAAAAAAACTAGATTAAAAATTCATAAACTATTAGAAAACTGTAAAGATATGGTTCAGGAACTAAATGACCAATTTAGTAATTACTCTCCTCATGACACCTCAGAGTAACATGCCTAAACAACTAGACTTCAGCCAAAAAACTATAATAAAAAAAAAATAAGCAATTATGAATATTTTCAAATTGTACCTCCCGCTGTGCTTACTAAAGATCAACCCACTTGACTTACCCAAGTCGGTTGATTTTTTCAAACAAAACCTTTGGTTTTATTTCATTGTTGAGCTTTTTATTCAAGCCAACATGATTGACCCTTCAGAAGCTTTTTTTGAAGTTGTTGTTGAAACAGCATTAACGCTTGCCTTTGTATGGTTAATTTTACTCCTTAATAAAAACTCCCACCTCTACGTACAGATTGCAACGGCCGTTTTATTTTGTGAAAATGTAGTTGCCTTCTTTGGAGTCCCCGTTGTTATTTGGCTAACCGTCAGTGAAAATATCCTTAGTTATTATTTACTTGGGTTACTTATGCTCTGGGACTTCATTTTGATAACCTATATTATCAAAAGCATTCTGTCTATAAACTTAGCCGCCAGTCTAACCATATCCACTTTCTATTTCATTATGACTTATGTCGGTGCATACGCACTCACCCTTATACTCTTTTAATATTAATTTCAAACAATGGTACAAGCCATCAATATTTAGCCCTCTACTCTTACCCACATAAATAATAGGGTTATGTATTGCGTTAAAGAAACCTTCATCACTGAAGGTGTCATAAAAAAGTCTCGTTTTATTGGTATAGTTATTCCCTGCCAGTCTGAAAGCGAAGCAACTCTACACCTAAGCCAATTGCAACAGCAATACCCTGACGCATCACACCTTGTATTTGCCTATCGTATAAAGACTGAAAAAGGTATTATGACCCGATTTCATGATGCTGGCGAACCCAGCGGTACTGCAGGAAAACCAGTATTTCAACACTTAGCTGGTAAAGATTTAATAAATCTATTATGTGTGGTAGTGCGCTATTTTGGTGGCACTAAACTAGGCGCTGGCGGCTTAACACGTGCATACAGCAACTGCGCCAGAAAAGTCATTGAAGGCTGTACTATAAGCCAATATATTGAATATTCTGATATCCCTTATATTATTGATTACCCTCAGCTACAAAATTTTGAATACCAGCTAAAGAAATTTGATGGCATTATTATCAAACAAGAGTTCACTGAAAATATTACTTTGATTATTCGAATTCCTAAAAGTAATGCTAAGGATTTTTTAGATCTTTTTAACGGCCAATACTTTTAATTTCTACTCTTTGGGTCACACCACATAATAGCGTATAAGGAATGGTATCTGCATACTCTGCAACTTCTTCAACAGGCAGACCAGCCCCCCATAAAGTAACACGGTCACCTGGTTTACTATCAGACTGATAACCTAGGTCAACCGTAATCATATCCATAGAAACTCGACCGACTAAAGGAACTCTTTTTCCATTGACCAAAACAGGTGTTCCCGTTTTTGCGGTACGGGGATAGCCATCTCCATAACCTATTGCCACAACACCTATATGAGTTTCCGCTTTATTCACCCAAGTACCTGCATAACCCACCTTTTCACCTGCTTTAATTGTTTTTACACTAATCAACCTAGAATACAAACTCATCACAGGTATCAGTGCTAACTCTTTAGCACTACGGTTAGAGAAAGGGGATACTCCATATAACATTAAACCCGGTCGCACCCAATCTGTGATTGAATCTTCCCAAGCCATAATACCTGCTGAATTGGCGATACTTTTTTCACCTGGTAAGGTTTTAACAAAGTCATTAAATTGCTTTATCTGTTGCCTTGTTACTTCACTTTCCAGCTCATCAGCACTAGAGAAATGAGTCATTAAAGAAATGGGTTGTTTAACATGTGAACACTTTACCAGCCGCTGATAAGCTAAGGCGAACTTATCAGGGACAAACCCAAGCCGGCTCATTCCTGAGTCCAGCTTCAACCAAACAGAAGCAACCCCCTGCTCCGAATAGGACTCTAAAATATCTATCTGGCCAGGTGAGTGAACTACACAGCCCAAATTATACTGGATTAAATCATCTAGCTCTTGCTTACAAACAAAACCCTCTAAGACTACAATTTGACATTCAACTTTAGCTTTTCGTATACGTACAGCTTCATCAACTCTTGCAACGGCAATTCCATCCACTCCCTCTAACGCTTTAGCAATTTGTAATAAGCCATGCCCATAAGCATTAGCCTTAATAACAGCCATAATTTTAGAATTTGGTGCATATTCTCTAACGCGAGCTAAATTATGCTTTACAGCGGCTAAATTCACTTCTGCATAGGTTGCGGGTGTCATTCATAATCCTCTGCAGAATAAGGATCACCAACAAAATTCTCAAATCGGGTAAACTGCCCTAAAAAGGTTAAGCGAACAGTTCCTAAAGGCCCATTTCTTTGTTTACCAATTATAATTTCGGCAATGCCTTTATCTGGG
>JALSLS010000009.1 GCA_026988195.1 Methylomonas sp. | reverse complement strand
CCTGTCTCTCCAGATGCGAGCGGAACATTAACGATATTACCGACTCCCTTTTCTGACGAGTATCCTGTACCAGGATAATTAGGCATTTCATGGGTAGAAGCATAAAATACCGCTGCATTTTGATCAAATGTTGCTTGTGTTCCGTTGCCATGGTGTACATCAAAGTCAATAATAGCAACACGTTTAATCTGTGGTTTAGTTAGAGCATAACTTGCGGCAATAGATATAATATTGAACAAACAAAACCCCATGGAATTTTGGGGTTCAGCATGGTGCCCAGGCGGGCGAACAGCACAGAAAGCATTATCTGCCTGATTATCAATAACTTTATCAACGGCATCACAGGCTGCACTCACAGCCAAAAGTACCGCATTAGCAGAACCCGCTGATAACAAAGTATCTGGATCTAAGCGGATATAATTTTCAGCTTCCACTTTTTGCAGTACATAATCTATTAATCCCTGTGTATGTACTAATCGGATTAAATCTTGACTGTCGTTACGAATTTTAGGCGTGATTCTGACTAATGAATTAAATTTAGCATTTTCTAAAGCTACATTTATATGAATTAATCTATCAGGGTTTTCAGGGTGCCCTAGCCCTGTATCATGCAGTAAAAAATCTTTATGGTAATAATATAATGTGCTCATTTAAAAACTATCCATATCATTGGCAAATTTTACACTTCCTTTATAGTATTTTTTAATAAGGCCTAGCGTTTCTTGCTCATGCCCTAGCGTACGCTTCATCCTATGCGATAAAATTAATTTTTTTACGCCTGCTTGCTGAGCAATTTTTGCAATTTCTGAGGGTGGCATATGTAATTTACGCCCCACGCCTTGTTGTAACTCAGGAATAGCATTATGAGCGACTAAGGTATCTACACCTTTGGCTAAAACAGTTAAGGTTTTAAATTGATTACTCATATCACCTGAAAAAGCGATAGAACATCCTGCTAAATCAATACGCCACGCTAAAGCAGGCAGTGGCCCATGATGAACGGGAATTGCTGAGAGTGAATAAGCATTTGTCATATAAACATTCTGCTTTTTATGTTTGACCAGGTTAAGGTCTTTTGCAATAACTTTAAAATTACTGTCTTTTTGACTGGAAATATAATTATTCAAGTAAGGATATACACCCTCTTTACCAAAGAGCCTCTGGGTAAATTCAGTTGCCGAAGGCATTAACTTATTACCTGCAGGCCCAAATACATGCAGATTTTGAGAACGCTGTGTAAAATAAGCGCCTTTGATATAGGCAGGAAAATCTGCACTATGATCGACATGAAAATGAGTAAAGGCAATAAACTCAATATCGTTTACCTTTGCCTTAGTTTTTTCATAATTTAAACTGCTGCCAGAACCTGCATCAATCAGACCTATTCCTTTGTTATCTAACCAAATCAGGTATGAAGTAGAAGCTCGCCCGTCTGTTAATTCAGGACCACCTGAACCTAAAACCTGGATTTTTACTCGCTGGCTCTGACATTCAGCCAGAACATTTACATTAACAGCCACTAAAAGAGCAAAAAGAAAAGCCTTTATAAGAGTCATCATCAGACACCATTAAATATAGATAGAATAGTTAAGGGGAGGAGCTTATTTTACTCTCCTCGGCACACCACTTCGCTGCTCCTGCATTACTCTATTTACCTACATCCATGTGGGTATCATCCCAACCCTTCTCCCCACTTGGGAGAAGGGGCTAAGAGCGATAGTTACTTTTATTTTATGGCATCCCTAAACTATCCCGGCACACCTCTATTTGCTAAATCATCGGCCTTTTCATTACCTATATCACCAGAATGACCTTTAACCCAAACCCAATTTATTCGATGTTTTTCAATAGCCGCATCTAATCTACGCCATAAGTCTTCATTTTTAACTGGTTTTTTAGCGGCTGTCTTCCAACCTCTTTTTTTCCAGTTATCCATCCAATCGGTTATCCCCTGTAATACATATTTAGAATCTGTATGTAAAGCGACATCACAAGGCTTAGTTAAGGTCTCTAAAGCCATAATAGCAGCCATCAACTCCATTCGATTATTAGTTGTCAGTTTTTCCCCGCCATAAAACTCTTTTTTATGCGCTTTATATTGTAAAAAAACACCCCAACCGCCAGGCCCAGGGTTTCCTTTACATGCACCATCAGTATATATGATGACTTGTTCAGTCATGTTCTTTTGTCCTATGTGTTGAAGACTCTAAACCCGATGCAATAGATATTAACCGAGAAGGTTTAGCTTTTGCGGGTGTTAGAGGGATTAATGTGTAGCGCCTCTTAACTGCGCGCACAGCATAAGCCATAGAAAAGAAGCTTCTCGTACCTAACTTAAAGCGTTCAGGAGTTGTTAAAAACGAATCTAAAGTAAATTCAGAGGTTGTTTTTATTTCAAAATTTAATAGCTTCAACCAGTCAGCCACTCTAGATCGGTTAATAAAGTGTCCCCGCCAAGACCTTGACATTTTTTTATTCCAAACAAAGAGTAAGCGAACCCAAATATTAAGTGAATTAAAATTCATAATAATAACTTCACCTTCTGGCTTTAATATTCGCTCAACTTCTCTCATCGTCTGAAACCGATGTTCATCAAATTCTAAGAGGTGGGGGATAATCACCAAATCTACCGTCTCACTTTGTATGGGTAACAAATAAGACTTGCCATAAATTTTAACAGCCTCGAAGTACCCCTTGCCTTCGGCATCAAGAATACTAAATTTTTGATACAAGGAACAATCTATAAATTCATTTTCCCACTCTAGTGCTCCAATTTGTAATATTGTTTGTTTACAACTAACGGTAATAGATCGCCTTAAATATTTTTCCTCCTGTATTTGTAACATCTTACCTTGAGGAGTTTCATAAAAGGAAAACAAAAATTCTCTTTTCATACGTCAAACTAGAAATAAATACATATTAAGATATAATTGAATGTTGAGATAAATTTAGTGGGATTCATCTGTACATGTCCGTATTCAATTCTATCAGGTCAAGCAATTTTTTACTGTATTTGATTATACTTTTCAGCGCAGGCTGTGCAGAAAAAGCTACGACCCATGCTTTTATAAAAGAACCAAACCCTTCTATTATTGAATTAGTTGGTATCCCAAAAGACATCGGTCCTAATCAGCCGCTTATCTCACTAGAAAAAGTTGAACCTATCTCAACTTTTCATGCATCAGTATGGGATCGTTTATTCTCACTTTATGCATTACCTAATATTGATAATGAACGCGTTGATTACGAAATACAAAGATACTTAAAGCACCCTGAGTATTTAACAAAAATTCAACGCCGTGCTGAACCCTATTTGTACTTTATTCTGAATGAAGTAGAGTCAAAACAAATTCCGGGTGAACTTGCTTTATTGCCTATTGTTGAAAGTGCATTTTTACCTCATGCTCTTTCTAGAAGTAAAGCCGCAGGCTTATGGCAATTTATGCCTGCAACAGGCCGTTTTTTTGGTTTAAAACAAAACTGGTGGTATGACGGCCGTAGAGATATATACACTTCGACACAAGCGGCAACCGACTACTTAAAACAACTCAGTAAAACATTTGACGATGACTGGTTCTTAGCACTTGCAGCCTATAATGCGGGAAAAGGTAATATCAGAAAAGCTATTAGAAAAAACAGAAATCAAGGGTTGCAGGCTGATTACTGGTCTTTACCTTTACGAAAAGAAACAAAAACCTATGTGCCACGTTTGTTAGCCATTGCCAAAATACTGGCTAATGCTGATAGCTACAATATCCCTTTATTAGAAATTCCCAACACCCCATACTTTTCTATTGTTGATATTCACTCTCAAATTGACTTATCAATCGCCGCAGAAATGGCTAACACACCTCTGAATGATTTTTTTATCTTAAACCCTGCCTTTAAAAGAGGGAGTACTGATCCTGATGGCCCTTTCCATCTGTTAGTCCATACCGATAAAGCTGATGCTTTTAAAACTAAACTTGCCTCAACACTAAAAAAAGACCGAATGAAGTGGCTCCGTCATAAAATAAAGGCAGGCGAAAACTTGGGGCTTATTGCTAATAAATACAACACAACAGT
Source organism: Methylomonas sp. (assembly GCA_026988195.1). GTDB lineage: Bacteria > Pseudomonadota > Gammaproteobacteria > Methylococcales > Methylomonadaceae > QPIN01. Next base: position 1,133 of record JALSLS010000009.1, on the reverse strand, counting down.
CAATGCTTTGCTAAAAGGTAATCACTTAGCCAATAGCAACATTAGAGCCGGAAAATATATCCTTATCCCCTCTTCTTTAACTAAAGATGCTAACAATATGCACAAGCTTTATACCGTTAAAAAAGGGGATACTTTTTGGGATATAGCTCGGCAGTTTGATGTTCGAAGCAAAGATATCGCTCACTGGAACAATATTTCCCTAAATAAAGTTCTTCGCCCAGGGCAAAAATTGATTATTAGAGGAGGTTAACGGGGTTTTTGAAGTGTTACAAGTTGGGTATGGGAGGGTGGGTTAGAGAGCTTGGTGACTAAAAGTCAGGACATAGGGCAAATAGCCCTGTTATTTTGGGGCGCAGGCTTTAGCCTGCGCCCCAATAATCAAACTCTTTTTCGTAATCTCCCTCCTTCTAAACTTGCACCTAATTCCCTACCATTTTCACAATGGATACACCTAAACATTCGTAAACGTTCAATCCCCCTTTTTGGAAAAGAGAGGTTAGGGGAGATTTTATTAGACAAATCCCCCTCAATCCCCCTTTTTCAAAGGGGGAGGTCAACGGTTACAAACATTCTTGTAATATTTAAGATGAATCTGTTCGCCTAAAAGGCGAAGATTTTAACCTTACGAATGAAAAACAAACTACCCCTCATCGTTCCCATGCTCCAGCATCACGGATTGCTGGAGCATGGGAACTATTTTGGTGGGTTATTTATTGCCTATTAAGGAACGCGCACGGAATAACTTGGGCAACTGACGCAGGGTTTTTGTTCGTATTCAACTAACACAAGGATGTGTGTAGGTAGAACAACGCAGGAGCAGTTGTCGAGGTGTATAAATAGGCGCATAGCCAGCTACGCAACTATTCAGCTTGTGAGTAGACAATGATGATGTAGGAGCGTCCGCCCTCGGCGCGATTAAAATGATGCTCTTTTCTCTAAAACTTTCAATTACCTTCGCGCCGACTAGTGCATGGATGCACGTAGGTAGAGCAATGCAGGAGCAATTGCCGAGGGCGGACGCTCCTACAAAACTTTGCACTAAAGATGCTGAATAGTTACCCCTAAAATTTTATAAACCTGTCAAAGCTGCTCTTAATAAATTGGCAGTGACATCACCACCACTCTGTTTAACA
>JALSLS010000008.1 GCA_026988195.1 Methylomonas sp. | reverse complement strand
ATCCAGCATCAGTAGTTATTAAAAATGAAGAGTTAATACCAGAAAAATTTAAAGAGCAGGTAATTAGCTGGAAGATTGATAAAACAGCGATCAAGAATGCGATTAAATCAGGTGAATCTATACCTGGTGCAAACCTGATTAATGGAACTCGTTTAGCTATTCGCTAAAATAATTAAACAAAAGAGCCTGTAAAATGGCTCTTCCCTACTAAAATTGAAATTTATAACAGGTTTTTATCTACACTTAGACATGCTGAAATATTATTAATACCTACTTACTTTATGAGGTTTATTGTGGAAAATTGTTCTAAATGCAAAGATTTCGGACTCGAATTTAATCGAAACTATAAACCGGTAGAGTTTTTGGAAGGCAAACCTAGCAGTGAAATTTGGATTATTGGCTTAAACCCTGCTGAGGATGAGGACTGGAAAGATAAAGGTAGAGACTTTCAAGACCTATCTAATTGTTTGAATGATTCAACAAAAATACACCCTTATTTCAAAGGCTTTAAAAAAGTTTCGCCTATATTGTTTGAAAAGTTTGGAAAAGAGAATGGCGTCGCTCATACGGATTTAATCAAGTGCTCAAGTAGAAGATGGCCGCCTGTTAGTTGCAAAGGCAAAAAAATTAATGAAGTTATTAATAATTGCCAAGACTATTTGTCTACACAAATAGAAATATTTAAACCAAAACTAATCATTTGTAATGGCGCACCAGTAAGTCACAAGATAAAAGAAATACTCAAACCAAAAAATTGGTTGACTGATACAGTATATGAGTCAGAAACCAATAAAGAACAAAAGGTTATTGTCGTCTTATCTGGTTTTATTGGTCGGATTGATAATTTTTCAAAAAGACGGCTTGGTTATGAAATCGAAAGCATTATTAGTGGGCTTAAAAAATCAACCAACGCATCATGATGAAAATAAAGCTATGTAGGTCACGTTATCCTATGAAAAGTGATTTATCGACTGGCAGGTTAGGTTCGATAACAATCAATGCAATTCAGAGTGAAATCAAACTGTCTTATTGCATCCTTAATGAATATATTCATATAATGCCGTCAATTTCACTCATGACGACTTATCTCATGCAAATAGGCGACATTGTAAAAAGAAAGCGAGCTGATTTAAAACTAACGCAAAGGGATTTAGAAGAGAGTTCTGGTGTTACCCAGTCTATGATCAGCAAGGTAGAGGCTGGTGATGCAGATAATGTATCAATTGAAATATTGCGGAAATTATCTAAGGCTCTTAGCTGCTCAGTAATAGACTTACTTCCTGAGTCTGATAAAAAGAAATAAATTTAAATTCTAAAATGCGGCAATTCATCACATTTTAACCGTCCTGTATTGTGCTAGATTTTAATATCACCCATATCAACCAAACAGGGACAGTACATGGAGGGAAATAATTGTGGTCACAGGCCAACTATCCCTCGATGGTTCTCGCCACCTCCTAAACACACTCGCCCCAAAATCATAAGTAAAATTATTGATGAAATTCAACAATACTATGTTGATCCAACATCAATAATTCCATCATTAAACTTGGCTAATGGTTCTAACCGTCAACAACGTAGTGAACGTAGAGAATCTTGTGTTTCTGTTTTAGGCTGCCTACTTCATTACCTAGACCTTGCATCTCTTCGTGTGGGGATTCCTCAACCAGATAAATCATTCAATGGTATATCAATGCCATTTATTGCTAAAAAGGCCGGGCTAACTTTAAAACGTACTGAAAGAGCAATGAAAGACCTTGTTAAATCTGGTTTAATTACTGTATATCCTTTATGTGAAAAACTGACTGATACAGTTTATAAAGGTTATGCCGCTGTCAGAACTATTTCTAGAAAATTATTTACCTTATTTGGCATGGGGGGGCGCTTAAAATTTGAAAGAGAAAAAGCATCAGCCAGGCAACGTAAACATACTCGTAAAGAAGAGCTAAAAGGTAAAGCAAAAGTAGAGTTAATGATTGATGGAATACTTGCCAACTCATCTTCTGGTAAAGGTGGAAGAACTAGAGAGCTTAAAAATATAAAAGAAATTTTAAACTCCTCCTAAAAATATTGGCTTCTTAAAACTAAGAACCATTTCCCCTAAGAAAACCTCACCCTTTCCATTTTATGTAGTTAATAACTTATAAAATAATAAGTATTTAATTACACTAAACCTGAATAAAAATTAATTTCTCCGAAGATTTGTAGTTGTAGCCTTTTCAGCCCCAATTTAAGTGTCTGTGATGATTTAAGGAAAAATGAAATACATTAAAATATGAATTTAAGTGTCCGTCTTTATACCCCTTAAGTGGCATATCTTAATCAGCCTATTTCAGTTACTAATAATGAGACATTCCATGTCAGCTTTAGAATGGCATCCATGCCATTCCTTTTAAATGCTCAATCGCCGCATGGCTTAAGTTGAATAGGCGATAGATTAAAAAGTTTTCACCCTCGATATAAATGCCTTGGAAGAGCGTAGAGCCACGCTTTCATTTTCTGTGGTATTCGTATACATTCAACTGTTTTTGCTTAAAGACAGGCTTCTGCTTAATGAAAATCGCTATATTCAGCATACCTTTACTGCTTTTAGCATCTATTGTTTCTAGTGCCCCAAAACAAACAGATGTTGAAGACATTACCGATTTTATAAAACAACATTCAAACTTCATACAGAATAAAAAACTCTCAAAAAACCGATATCGAAAAGTAGAAGGCGCAAAAGTAACCAAATTAGCGAATAATTTACTAAAATTAGATTACGAGGGTTTTACAGTTTGGTTAGATTGTAATAAAAAATCGGCTGTGAAATTCAGGTATGTAGCACAAAGGGATATTGGGAGATTAAAGCGATATAAGAAATTTCACCTAGATCATAATGTCCCATCAGAATGCCAACAAAAATCTTTCCGTGGTTATGGCAAAGGCCATGACCGAGGACATCTAGTACCAGCAAATCACTTGGATTATTCAAAAACGGCAATTGCACAAAGTAATTTTATGACAAACGTTCTTCCTCAAGCTTCAGAAATGAACCGAGGCGCATGGTTACGCACGGAAGAAATAACAGAATGCTACCGAGATATTGATGAGCTATTAATTATTGGCGGTGTGATCTGGGGTGATAATCCAAAGGATGATTATTTTGTGCAGTCACACGGCGTAAGAACGCCTGATGCATTTTGGAAAGTTATTATTCGTGGTACAGGACAGGATGAAAGGGGAATAGCCTGGATTATACCGAACTCTCAAGTTGCTAAACGCAAAACTCTAGACCATTACCTAGTTACAGTTGATGAAATAGAGCGTATTACTGGAGAACAAATTCCTGTTGCTGACTACACAAAACATGACAAGCCAAGTAGATCATGGATGATCCCAAGAGGGTGCAATAAAGGATGATTTTACAGGTTAGATAAAAAGAAAGTCACAAGAAAACGTAAAGAAAACTTTATTCAGTCTTCCCTTAATTCAGTATTTGGCCGAATGCAATTAAATAACTATTTTATTCTCCTATCATTTTTCCCAGCCTCTTTTAGCTTTTGGGGGAACGTAAACCTTACGTCCAGGCTGCATTGAGCTTGCCTGGCCTAATGTAGGAAAAGCATCTGGTGCTGCCATTGCTTGTCGACTTTGTTCATCTGCTGCTCTTTTTTGGGCTCTAGCAACAGCATCTGCTTTGGATCTTTCAGCTTTATCGGCGGCAGCTCTGCTCAATTTCGTGAGAGCTTCTTGCTCTGTAACAAGCCGGAATTCGTGACCACTTTCATGTGCCAGTCCTTTTCCGAGTAACCCTCTATATTTGACACTAATTGTAAGTGCATTAATTGCTCCTGCAAGACCTGTACTTGAATTAACTAGTTCTCCCAGTTGTTCTGGATCCGCTAAAGCATCAAGAGCAGCTTGAACAGCTGGTTTTTGATCCTGATACCGTTGAAGCCATGTCATCTCTTTGCTAGTCATACTCATAATAATAGCCTCTTGTGAAAGTGAGTGAATATTGACTATAGCGCATTTTCCTTGGTAATAAGAAAGACCTGGCAAAATAATGTAATAGATAACTATAAATTATTATGTAATAATCATAATTATGTAATTACAGTAATTACTATTTTTAATTTGTAATTATGTGCTATACTTTAAATCAACCCAGCATTTATAGGATTATCCACATGGCCGTAAGATTGACTGAAGAAGAAGTACATATTGCTTGTGTTGAAATTGCTGGCCAAGGTGAACGCCCAACTTCCCTTAATCTACTGGAGAAATTAGGTCGAGGGAGTCTTACAACGATTACTAAGTATTTAAATAGCTGGAATGCTTCTGATGACGCTCAAGCTATTGATGCTGAATCTTTACCTGCTGTTGTGCAATTACCCTCTGAATTATCGAAAGAGGGCGAAGATCTGCTCAAGAAAATGTGGAATGTTGCTAAAAAAATTACTGATAATGAATTGGATATTCAGCGCGAAGCTTTAAAACAAGCTGAAATAGCTAATCAATCAAAGGTTGAAGAAGCTTTTAAGTTTTCTGAAGCCCAATCTATGAAAATAGAACGCTTAGAAGAAGACTTAACTACTCTTAAAGAACAGTTTGATGGTGAATTCACAAAACATAAAGAGACAAGCAATTCTTTAAATGCTGCTGAAAAAGAAAATATTGGTTTAACTAAAGATAATGATCAGTTAAAACAAGAAATTATCGATTTAAAAAACCAACTTGAAAAACTAGATAGTTTAAGTAAGAAAGCTGATCAAGAAAAGCAAGCTGTACAAAATAATTATTCTAAAGAAATAGCTTCAAAAGATACTGAAATTAAGTCTCTTGACATGCAAGCTCATAAATTACAAACTTCATTAGATATTTCTGTTAAATCGAATGAGCAATTGAAAACAGATCTTAAAAGTAAAGAACTAGATCTATCAGTTCAAACGGTTGAGTTTGAAAAGTTTGGGGTTCGATATGAATCGTCTATCAGGGAACTAAAAACAATAAAAACTGAAGTAAAAAAGGCTAATAAAATAGCTTCTGATGCTGAAAAACTGGTTGCTAAATTGGAAGGTAAACTTGAAGTTTATGAATCTTTAGAAAAACCAAAGAAAGGTACTAAATCTGACTAAAAGAGTCCTTTCTTTTTGTTCTTAAAAAGTATTTTTAATAAAGTTAGATAAGTTAAAAGATAGTTAATATATGTTACAGGGTGAAAATATGCTCTGTAGCCCTTTATGTTCGCGGCATTCAAAAAAAAACGGTTAGACT
>JALSLS010000007.1 GCA_026988195.1 Methylomonas sp. | reverse complement strand
GGTGAAAGGTGAAAGGTGAAAGGAAGAGCGTTCCGAAATTTTAATCCTAGAAATAACACTATACCGCCGCTCTTGCTTTTTTAGTCTTGAACCTTGAGCCTTTCACCTGCTCTTCTATATTTTCTTATATTTAATACGATGAGGTTTATCGGCATCTGTGCCTAAACGTTTATGGCGATCAGCTTCGTAATCCTCATAATTGCCTTCAAACCAGACTACTTCACTATTGCCTTCAAAAGCTAAAATATGAGTAGCGATTCTATCTAAAAACCAGCGATCATGCGAAATAACAACGGCACAACCAGGAAAAGAAAGAATAGCTTCTTCCAGTGCGCGTAAAGTCTCAACATCTAAATCATTAGTGGGTTCATCAAGGAGTAATAAGTTGCCACCACTTTTTAACAGTTTAGCTAAATGTACGCGATTGCGCTCACCTCCGGACAAGTTACCAATATGTTTTTGTTGGTCGGCACCTTTAAAATTAAAACGCCCTAGGTAAGAGCGCGAGGAAGTTTGATAGGTACCCACCGTAATCATATCAAGACCTTCAGACACTTCTTCCCAAACTGTTTTCTTGGAATCTAGATCATCACGGAGTTGGTCAACGTAAGCGAGTTTAACCGATTGCCCCATTACAACAGACCCTGAATCAGGCTGTTCAAACCCAGCCATCATACGAAATAAAGTGGTTTTACCCGCACCGTTAGCTCCGATAATGCCAACAATACCACCAGGAGGCAGTTTAAAGCTTAAATTATTGATAAGCAGTTTATCGCCAAAACTTTTACTGATATTTTCTATATCAATAACAACATCACCTAAACGAGGGCCGGGTGGGATATAGATCTCTTGCGTTTCACTGCGGCTTTGTACCTCTTTAGAGGACAGTTCATCAAAACGTGCAAGCCTAGCTTTGCTTTTGGCATGGCGACCTTTAGTACCTGATCTAACCCATTCTAATTCTTGTTTAAGTGCTTTTTGACGGGCAGACTCTTGTTTTGACTCTTGTGCTAAACGCTTTTCTTTTTGTTCTAACCAATTAGAGTAATTGCCTTCCCACGGGATTCCCATGCCTCTATCTAGCTCAAGAATCCAGCCAGCGACATTATCAAGAAAGTATCTATCATGGGTTACCGCAACTACGGTTCCTTTATAGTCATGTAAAAACCTTTCTAGCCAAGCAACCGATTCGGCATCCAAATGGTTAGTAGGTTCATCGAGCAGTAACATATCAGGTTTTGATAGTAATAAACGACAAAGCGCCACTCGGCGTTGTTCGCCACCCGATAATTTAGTAACATCAGCATCCCAAGGGGGCAGTCGCAGTGCATCAGCAGCTATTTCAAGGGTTCGTTCAAGTTCCCAAGCGCCCGCATTTTCAATTTTCTCTTGTAAATCAGCCTGTTCAGCAATTAATGCATCAAAATCTGCATCAGGTTCTGCAAAGGCATCATTGACTTGGTTGTAACGATCAACAATTGCCTTGATCTCAGCAACGCCTTCTTCAACATTGCCACGAACGTCTTTTGTTGGATCTAGTTCTGGTTCTTGGGCAAGGTAACCAATTTTAATTCCTTTTTGAGGGGTTGCTTCACCTTCAATCTCAGTATCTAGGCCAGCCATAATTCTAAGTAAAGTTGATTTACCCGAACCGTTTAAACCGAGAACCCCGATTTTAGCACCAGGAAAGAAAGACAAAGAAATGTCTTTAAGAATATGCTTTTTCGGTGGGACAATTTTACCCACGCGATTCATAGAATAAATGTATTGAGCCATTGTTTTTACAATCAAATAAAAAAGGCTATTATTTCACGTTTAATCGCTGTATCAAACTTTGTTCACCCGATTTCATTACCCGTCGATGATTCCATTCGAAAATAGGTTTAAATAATGTCGCTGCAATATACATCCATGGCTTAGTAGCTTGTACGTTCCATTCAAATTGAATAAGGGTATAATTTTTTTGTTGTATTAGTTTACAACTACCGCCTCCCGTTAAATCGCCATGAGCATTAAAGGTGATTAATTGATAGGGAATGATGCGGGTCGTGCGGAGGTCAAAATTGAGTTTATAAGGTAAACAGGTGCTCCAGCTAAATTTATGTAAACTATTTACTCCTGAGTGATCACCACTTTCTATTTCAATAACGTTATCCACGTAGCGCCACCAACTCGGCCATGCTTTTAAATCTACCATGCTAAACCAGCAGTTTTCAATTGCAGCAGGGATATACCATGTTGTGATTAAATGAAAATTTGTCATCTACAGGGTCAATAGTTAATAGCAATAATAAAATAGCTTGATTGCTGGAACTCATTTTTTATGCTGACCTCATCATCAACAGTCTTTTTTAATAAAGCTTTAGCTAAAGGAGAATCCATACTGATAAAGCCCTTTGTAGAATCATGTTCATCAGGTCCAACAATTCGATAAGTAACTTCCTCGCCATTTTCTTTCTCTAAAGTAATATAAGCACCAAAATAAATTCTGTCCTGATTATCTGGTTTTTTGGAAACCACAGTTAAGGTAGGTAGTCTTTTTTGTAGAAAATTGATTCTGTAATCAATTCCACGTAATTCTTTTTTGCGATAAATATATTCTGCATTTTCAGACCGGTCACCTTCAGCGGCAGCCGCTGTAATCGCTTTAACGACATGTTTTCGTTTTTCCCATAAATTTTTAAGTTCTAATTCTAAGGTTTGGTAACCTTCAGAGCTAATATAGGGTGAAGATTTTGGTCTAGGGGGTTTCCAGCGAGACATGATGATTTATAATAGGTGTTTTTTTTGATTAATTAAAAGGTTTTACATGCAAATTACAGATAAGTTAGCTGTTTCTATACACTATATACTAACAAATGGAGCGGGAGAGGAATTAGATAATTCTAGAAAGGAAGAGCCTATGGTTTATTTGCATGGTTCTGGGCAAATTATACCGGGTTTAGAAAATGCTTTAGCGGGCAAGAAAGTAGCTGATAGGTTTAAAGTGACTATAGCACCTGAAGATGCTTATGGTGAACGACGTGACGATATGTTACAAACGGTATCTATGGATATGTTTGCTGATGTAGATAAAGTTGAAGTTGGCATGCAGTTTCATGCAGATGCATCAAATGGTGTGAGTGCGGTAACAGTGACTAAAGTTGAGAATGATGAAGTCACTATTGACGGCAACCACCCGTTAGCAGGTGAAACATTAACCTTTGATGTTGAAGTCATGGATATTAGACCTGCAACAGAAGATGAATTAACTCACCAGCATATTCATGGTGAAGGTTGTAATCACTAGTGCATGGGTGCACATAGGTAGTGCAATGCTGAATAGTTACAAAGGCGAGTAAGATATTTTTATAGCGCTCTTGTTCGTGGAATGGGTTAATGTCGCCTGTGTTCTTTTCTGATTAAGGTAAGAAAACAGGCGACAGCAATCCCTGATGAGGCAAACATCATGCACATCACCATAATTTGATACCTAGCTGCAATAAAGGGTGAAATTCCCGATAATATCTGCCCAGTCATCATGCCAGGTAAAGAAACTAAACCCACTGCAAATAACATATTGATAGTAGGAATAAGAGCGGCATTAAAGGCAATGTTTCTGGCACGAAGATTATCATTATTATTTTCCATTTCTGATTGAAAGCGCTCAGCGGCCAAACTAAGACTATTCATTGAATTTGCTAAAATCATCCCACCTAGAGGAATGATATAACGGGGTTCATACCAGGGATTAAGCTCTAAAACACCGATAACAATAATAGATAATGTTAGGGAGCTTGCAATAGCTAATGACAAAACAGCTTTGGGAAACCAAAGTCTTTGCTGACTTTTTACCGTGCCTAGGGCAATCCAACCTGAAAAGATCAGCATCAAAGTTAAAATTGAAAGTGTGATATGCGCTGATTGGGAGTCAAAAATTGAATTTAGAAAGTAGCCTATTGCCAATAATTGAATCAGCATACGAACCATTGCATATAGCGCATGGGATGGTCGTAGTTTCCACTTTACCAGAATGATAAGTACCACGAGTACAGGGATTAAAATATAGCTTAAATTTTCTAAGGGAATTATTTCAATTGTATTCATAGAAAGAATATTCTGTGTATATGGCAACTCACAATAAATAAACTACCAAAATAGTTTCCATGCTGAAGCGAAATTGCCATTAAGTTAAGCTTCAAAAGTAGGGTGGGCAAAGGAGGTACGACGTGCCCATCAAAATAGCATCGAGCTGAATTGATGGGCACGCTATCACTTTGCCCATCCTACAGTATTGTTAACTTAATGGCAGTGGTGCTGAAGCGAAGAAATAATGGGTATTTATCGTGAGGTATCAATGTTATTGTTAATAATGTAATAAGGAATGTACCTCATATCCTTCAAGTTTTTCTCTTCCTTGTAAAAAGTCAAGTTCTACGACAAAAGCACACGCTTCAACTGTCGCACCTAAATTTTCCACTAATTCACAACTTGCTTTTGCTGTTCCGCCGGTAGCAAGAAGATCATCAATCAATAGAACCTTTTCACCTTGTTCAAATGAATCTATATGTGCTTCTAGTGAAGCAGAACCATATTCAAGATCATAGGAAACACTTTGAACATCATAAGGTAGCTTTCCCGGTTTTCTCAGGGGAATGAAGGGGAGACCTAGCTCCCAAGCAACCAAGGATCCAAAAATAAACCCACGTGCCTCCATCCCTGCAACTGAAGAAATATCTCGACCTAAAAAGGGGTGAATTAGTTGGTGAACTGCCAAACGAATCGCAGCAGGGTCTTTAACTAATGGGGTAATATCTTTGAAAACAATACCTGGCTTTGGAAAGTCAGGTATATCTCTTATTTTAGTTCTTAATCTATCCATTTTAATTTAATTATATTAAGTGTAAGGGGTGACTGTGGGTCTTAGTGTTTTTAGTGCAATTCTTTGTAGGAGCGTCCGCCCTCGGCGCGATTAAAATAATGCTTTTTTCTCTGAAAAGTTCAATTACCTTCGCGCCGAGGGCGGACGCTCCTACATTAAAAAGTTAGGCACAAAATATTTCAATAGAACTTAGAATCCCTTGGGTATCTAAGCCACATTCAGTTAATAACTCTTCGCGAGTGCCTTGTTCAATAAAAGCATCAGGTAAGCCTAAGTTTAACACTGGCATTAAAATCTGTTGGGCTTGTAAAAAATTATTCACCGCACTACCAGAGCCACCGGAAATCACATTTTCTTCAAGGGTGACGAAAACATCATGGGTTTTAGCCATTTCTAAAACCATATCTTCATCCAAAGGCTTAA
>JALSLS010000006.1 GCA_026988195.1 Methylomonas sp. | reverse complement strand
TTGCCCTTCTTTGCTGAGGGATTGCCCTTCACTATCTTCACTCCCCCCCTCTTGTTCTTCTTTAAGCAATGAATCAGTTAAATAAATAACTCGATCCCTAGACACTCTAATATCAATATCTGCTTGCCTTAAACTTTCTTTTGCTCGGTCAATTGAAGACAGGTTTATTTGCATCATTCCTGGCAAACTATTCCCATTCTTTGTTTTAAATTCAACAACCTTAGCATCAATAAGAGCAATCTCTGCCTTGAGCTTATCCGCCTCTGCTTTAAGAAAATCGGTGGTTTTTGCTGCCCGCTGGGAGCGTACTCTGGTATTCTCATTTAAAAATAAGCTAACCAGTTCATTTGTTACGGCTTGCGCTAAAACAGGGTTTTCATCACTGAACGATATGGAAAATGCAATGGTTGCTTTACCAATACCGCCACCACGAGGGTCACGAACATTAGCCGAAATCATATCAATCGTTGCATCTTCCTGAAAACGACTGACTAACTCACTAGGTACCAATTTATTACGCTGATCTAGGTAAACTTTATGCTTTTGAATAATGGATAAAATACGATCCCTCGTCATCACCCGTTGTTTTATAAGTTGTATACGCTTGTCAGCAAAGTCAGTAATTGTGGTTGCCACCATACTTTGTGGAATCTGCTGATCCTCTATCAGAATCAAGGCAAATGAACGATAAACGGGGGGCAATTTCATGGCTATTACAAAGCCTAAAAAACCAATAATCAAAAAGGAGATTATTAAGGTACTTTTACGCCTATTGATGACTTCAAAATATTCGCCAATAGATTTTACGTTTTCTTCTTGTTCCATAAATATTTAAGCAGTTGACTTAATGAAATACACGTAAGCCATCCCAGTTGTAATTGAGGTTTATTATTAAGGCATTAGAATCTATTACACCTGCTTGCGTATTTATCACTTGTGTAAAACCTGTATTATTTAATTTTTGTCGACGATACCGATAACTTGTGCTCAATTTCCATTGCTTAGCAAAGTCCCATATCAGCCTAATTGAAGAGGTATAAAACGTTCTATCTATGGATGTTTGATTATCCTCTTGCCCAACTGTTTGGTTTTTTGAATAGTTTCCATTTATGTTAAAGGTCAGTTTCCTATTAATTTTATAAGAAAAATTCATATTAGCTGAATTAAACTCGGTTACCTGTCCCGATGCACTTGGGTTTACTGTGCGTGAGTAATTAACAGAATAGTTGAAAAGTTGACCACTATAATTTAAGGCAAGGTTAATGCTCTCAGTACGTAGTAACGAATCATTACCATTACTTATTAAACTATTATTTGAGGGAGTATCTACCCAGTTTAATCCGCCCCCCACATCAATTGTCCATTTTCTAGTGATATCATAGTGATTGGCTAACTGAAAGCCAAAAACTTTTTGTATTGATGAGCTAACTGAATCACCAAACTTGGTATAAGAATAAAACCCACTTAATGTAGAGGACAATCGACGTGTCCATAAATGATTTTCCGATAGGCTAGTACGGTATGTTTCATTCCCCTGAAAGTTTGAGACATTTGCTCCAATATTATTATTTGAATCTGTGCTGGAATATGTGGTTTTAGAGTAACTCGAGGTTAAGCTTAATTGGTCAAGCGCAGACCATTGCCAACTCCATGCAGGTGATATGTTATAAGTTTCTGACTGATTATCAGCTGCTAATATTCCAGTATCTGAAAACTGATCTGTTCTTGAACAACTTTGTGTATACCCTCCATTTATAGAGAGCACATGGCTACGTTGCTGATACTGCTGATTAAAACCCATTGAAAAAGTTTCACAATCCCATATTTTTACATCATACCGGCGTATATCTCCACTTCCGGTAAGACCTACACTCATATTATCTGTATTCCATTCAGCTAAAAAAATAGGGTTTAATAAATAACCAATAGCTGGCGTAGCGTCTTCATTTAAACCGATATTATCGTCATACTCAACACTTTGCTCCAAAGTCCCTGAGATTTTCCATTCATCAGCTTGTGCAGTGGGTAGCATTAACATAAGCCATACCAAACTAGAAAACCAGAGTTTTTCTGTACTGAACATCTAAATATTCTTAGCATTAAGGAACAATAATGGTATCGTCGCTTTTCAGCATGATGTTGCTATCTAGGTTATCCCCGTCTTCAATATCGCCATATTCAAAATCGATTGAAATACTCTTTCCTTCAGCGTTATCTCGTAAAATACGAATATCATTTCTTGATGCGTAAGGGGTCAATCCACCGGCTAAACTTAGTGCTTGCATAACTTTTAGGTTCTTGGTCATGATAATTGGACCCGGTCGGGCAACTTCTCCAATAACATAGATTACATTCCCCTCTACGGTTATGAGAGAGACTAGAACTTCTGGCCATGGAATAAATTCTTCAAGTTTTTTTCGTAATATAGCCTGTAATTCATCTAAAGTTTTTCCTGCCGCGGATACTGTTCCAACCATTGGAAAAGCAATCTTCCCATCAGGTGAAACCATAACCTCAGTATTTAAGTTCTCTTCTTTCCAAACATCAATCTTTAATTTATCTCCCATATTGATCAAATAACCTTTGTCCGCTGCAAAGACAGGGTTAACCATAAATGAAAACAATATTGTCGTTGCTATAGCCCAGCACAGGACTACCTTAGAAGAAGAAAAATAATTTATCACTATTAACCTAAAAACTGAATATATGAGTAAACTTTCTAAGTTGTTATAAAACAACCTAGTATAAGGATGGTAAAAAGAGATACATGGGCATATTCCACTAAACGCATCCAAAACGATAAAGCATAATACATGCCATGATACTTATAACGCCTATTTTATGTAGCTTTAAACTAATTAGCTCCGCAACCCTCTCTTATAAACAAGTGATATGCCACATTAAAAACATGTCATATAACGCACTTTTAGCAAAAATATCGTTAGTTTTATCCACTATATTCTCTGTAGCTAAAATAATACTCTCGTCCTTTTAGACGATTTTTATACTTTCTTCCTTGCATAAAAAAAGGCCCTATCAGGGCCTTTTTAAACGCTATAAGTTAAAAACTTACCTGATTACCATGAGCTTCCGCCATTTTAATAAAGCCAATATTGTAACCCCCGTCATTCCTGCATTCTCTTAGCAGGAATCTAGTTTACTGAGAATGGATCCCCGATAAAAAGACCTCGGGGATGACGCGTGGTATCAGGTTTTATTCTTTTCCATATGATTTGGCGGAAACTCATGGGTAACCAGGAAAACTTATTTACTTTAACTGATCAAGAACCTCTTGGGCAGATACTTTTTGCGCTTCACTTCCTTTGCTCAATACTTCTTCAGCAATATCTTTTGCAGCATCAGCATCGCCCATATCAATATAGGCTTTCGCTAAATCTAATTTAGTTTCAAGCTCATCCATATCAGTCAAGTCTGATACACCTGCATCTAACTCTGTTACCGGAGTGCTTGTAGGTACAGTGGGCTCATCAAAGTCAAAGTCAAAATCATCAATCCCTGCACCCTCAACATCACTTTCTAAAGTTTCATCTAAGCTAACCTCCTCCTTAACTTCAGCCTCAACATTGGAAGAAAAGTCAAAACTTTCCAAATCAATATCAGCTTCCAGTTCCTCCGTATCTAAAATATTACTTTCTTCTGGCTCCGCTTTAATCTCACTAGAATTTTCACCACTCGCTGGCTCAACCAAGTCAAAGTCAAAATCAAATGACTCTATATCACTCGTATCATTTTCTTGTTCAAGCTTAATATCTTCCTGTTCAGGTTCATCTAAAGCCACAGAATCCAAATCAAATTCTATGGTTTCCTGTTCCTCTGTCTCTTTAAGCTCAGGCTCTTTATCCTCACTCGTCCCATCAATATCAAAAACACTTAAATCAAAGTCCAATAGATTTTCATCAGCACTATCGTCGACATTCTCTGTCACTTTATCTTCAAAAGAGGATGATTCGTCATCAGAAGCCGGTACATCTTCAAAAACAGATAAATCAAAATCAGTTTCTAGGTCACCAGCCTCAACGACATCCAGATTTTCACTTGTATTCGGCTCATTCTGATCAACAGCTTTAGTTGATAAAACTTCCTGCTCTTGCTCTAAATCAACAGATTCAAAACTAGCATGATCAACATATAAAGCGGATTCTGGGTCTAGCTCGCTACCCATTTCAACCACTTTAGCCCAAAACTCTGTATTTTCAGGCTTACCCTCGGCAACCAATTCTTTTGCATAATCTTCAAAAGAACTCTTATTCTCATTGGTATAGAAGATCTCTAACAATTTCAGTTTACATTCATCACGTTCTGGGTAATCTTGAATAGCTTGCACCATCAGATCTTCAGCTTGTTGATACCGCCCGTACGCTAAATAAACATCAGCTTCTGAAATAGGGTCAACTTCACTTTCATCCGTATCGAAAGCATCAAAATCACTGGGTGTAAATTCACTTAAAAATGAACTTTCACCCACCGTCCCCACATCATAAAGTGAAGAGTCATCCGCAATAGGAATAGAAAGTTCTTCATCAGTTGAGTCTGGCAAGCTAATTTCACTTGCGCTAGCAAACATACTTTCGCTATCCGTCTCCTCTTCAACTTGCCGTCTACGCCACCAGATGAGACCAAGAACACTTAAGATAATGATACTGCCACCGCCAATAGCTAAAGACAAATAATCTGTCTGTTCTTCTACCACGGCTACTGGTTTAAGCTTTAACTTCGGTTTTGGTTTTACATCAATGGCTTTTTTAGCTGGAACAGGAGATTTAACCTCACTCTCAGCTGCTTTTGCTTTGGCCTTTTCCTGCTCAATTTGGACAGCTTCTTTAGCCGCCTTTTCTTCTGCTTGCACCTCAGCCAAGGTCTTAATTTTTATTTTATTAGGCTGAACGATTTCCGGTGTTACTTTTTTATTCTGTAAAGCAGCAATTTTCTCATCTTTTAAAATAAGGATTTTTTGCATCATCACAAGCTGCTGTTCCAACTTGTCCATTCTGGCTTGTAAAGCCAATCCTTCGCTACTAGTTGCAATATCAGAATCACTTATTTCAGAGTCAACAACGTGCTTAGCCGTCGCTTTATGACCTGATCTTACATCAACAGATGCGCCTACCTCATCAACTAAAGGTGCTTCCAACTCTAATTGACTGGCAAGCCGGCTATCGCTCAGTACTGCTTGCTGCTGTTTTTTACCAACCCGCCCCCTCCATATATTATCTTGTTGCTTAAAAGCAGCTAAAGCTTGCTTTTTAGATAACTTAAGGATAACTT
>JALSLS010000005.1 GCA_026988195.1 Methylomonas sp. | reverse complement strand
TTTTTGAAAAATGCTGAAGAAGTGAGGGAGTAGGCTGTGCTTTCATTTAAATCAAAAACCTATGACATATACCTCATTTAAATTACAATTTCAAGGAAGTTTTAATGCGATTGCCCTATATTAAAACCCAAATAATTGATTGTTAGTTTAATATAATATATGATTATCCATATGTTAATATTTGCCTAAAACCATGGTCTCTCTTACACAACTTTTTAAATGCTTATCCGATGATACACGCTTGCGTTGTATTACCTTATTACAGCAAGAGGGCAAGCTCTGTGTTTGTGAGTTAACCACCGCGTTGGGGTTGTCACAACCTAAAATATCTCGGCATTTAGCTTCATTACGTCAATGTGGTTTATTGCTGGATAGTCGAGAAGGGCAGTGGGTTTTTTATCAGATTAACCCAGCACTACCTAGTTGGGCAACACCTTTATTAGTCAGTACTTTACAGGCAGTTCAATCCACTGAGTCATTTAAAGCAGATCTACAACGCTTAAAACAAATGGAAAATAGGCCAGATTCAGCACTTTGCTGCTAAAATTTAACTCAAAACATACGCATATACATATATTAATTTATAGGAGTCATAATGAAACGATTACATGTTCACCTCGCAGTAGAAAACTTGGAACAAAATATTAACTTTTACAGCACTATGTTTGGTTGTCAGCCCACAGTGCTGCATGAAGATTATGCTAAATGGATGCTGGATGATCCACGGGTTAATTTTGCTATCTCTAATCGGAGTAAAAAACTGGGTCTAGATCATTTGGGTATTCAGGCGGATGATGAGTCTGAGTTACAAGCCATAAAACAACAATTAGATGCAACTCAGGCACCTATTGAAGCACAGGAAGGAACAACTTGCTGCTATAGCCGTTCTGACAAATATTGGGTAACAGATCCACAAGGTATTGCTTGGGAGTCCTTTCATTCTTTAAATGAAATTCCTACTTTTAATGAATCAAAAGAGGGAGTTGACGAGGAAAGCCCTGCTTGTCGTCCTGCTTTGAAGGAAGAGAAGAAGTCATCGTGTTGCGGTTAATAAAACACTCGTAGGATGTGCTGAGGTACGAAGCGTATCACTCTTGTAAGGCATTGAATGATGCGCTTCCTATCGTCAGCACATCCTACGTTAACATCACAATTTTAATTTTTTATAGGTTTCAAATGTTAAATGTTTTTGTAATTTGTACAGGGAATTCTTGCCGCAGCGTTATGGGCGAAGCACTGGTCAATCAGTTAGGGCAGGGCAGAGTTAAGGCTTTTTCAGCCGGCAGTCATCCTATCGGTCGAATTAATACCGGTGCTTTAGCAACCTTGAAACGACATGGCCTGCCAACCGAAGGTTATCAAAGCCAATCTTGGGATGATTTTGAAGATACCTCTATGGATTTTGTTATTACTGTTTGTGATAACGCAGCAGGTGAAACCTGTCCGGTGTATTTGACTAAAGCAGTACGCGCACATTGGGGAGTATCAGACCCTGGACATGTTGAAGGGACGGATGAGGAAAAAATTGCCGCCTTTGAGCAAACCTTTGCCACTTTAAAGTTGCGTGTTGAAAAAATGCTGGAATTACCTTTAGAAATGATGCCAGCTAATGAATTAACGATTGAGCTAAATAAGATAGGTCAGTTAAACGCCTAATAGGGAAAAGAGATGACTGAAAAAAAACATGATATGGGTTTTTTTGAACGCTATCTAACACTTTGGGTAGGCTTGTGTATTGGCGTAGGAATTCTGTTAGGGGTTTATGCCCCAGAATTTGCCAAAACACTGGATGGGATGAGTATTAATGTAAATGGTGCCCCTATTGTCTCCATCCCTATTGCCATCTGTTTGTTTTTTATGATGTACCCGATTATGGTGAAAATTGATTTTTCTGAAGTGGTCAAGGCGGGTAAAAGCATTAAGCCGGTTTCACTGACGCTGGTTGTGAACTGGGCGATCAAACCGTTTACCATGTATGCCATTTCCTATTTATTTTTGGGGATATTGTTTCAACAGTTTATCGGTACGGATGCGGTAGACTTGGTAAAGCTGCCGTTTGGCCTAGACTTACCTGTAGGGAGTCACTATGGCTCTGGTACTGTGGTGATGCATGAAGGGGTAAAAATGATGACGGTGCCGTTATGGCGTAGTTATCTTGCTGGCTGTATTTTACTGGGCGTAGCACCTTGTACGGCGATGGTATTAGTCTGGGGGCATTTGGCGAAAGGTAATGCTGGGCATACGCTGGTGATGGTGGCAATCAATTCACTGGTGATGCTGTTTTTATTCGGTATCATTGGTGGTTTTCTGCTAGGTGTCGGTCAATTACCGGTACCTTGGGAAGCACTTGTGCTGTCTATCAGTATTTATGTGGCATTACCTTTATTTGCGGGGTATTTTTCACGTAAATGGATTGTGGCTCATAAAGGTTTGGAGTGGTTTGAACAAAAATTCCTACATGTACTTACCCCGATTACTATCATCGCTTTATTATTGACGCTGATTTTACTTTTTTCATTTAAGGGTGATGTTATTATTGAAAATCCACTTACCATTTTATGGATTGCGATCCCTCTAGCATTACAAACCATTCTGATTTTTACGATCACTTATCTAGCTGCAAAATGGTGGGGTTTTTCTTATGAAAATGCTGCTCCTTCCGCGCTAATCGGTGCCTCCAACCACTTTGAAGTGGCGATTGCCACAGCGGTGATGTTATTTGGCTTGTCGTCGGGAGCCGCATTGGCAACCGTTGTGGGTGTGTTAATTGAAGTGCCTTTAATGCTTGCATTGGTAGGGTTTTGTAAGAAGACCAAGCGTTGGTTTTGAGCAAGCTTAAGCGGTTGATTTTATTGTTCTCTGAGTGGCGGGCGTAAATATACTTCGCGCGGTCACAGCTGCGGTTTTCTAACCGCTGAGTTTTTGCCAATAGCTGCGTTGCTGAAACAGTTGCGTAGCTTGCTATGCGCTTGTTTCAGCGCCTTGCTATCGACAAAAATCAGCAGCTTATAAATTCCGCATCCGTGACCGCGCGAAGTATA
Source organism: Methylomonas sp. (assembly GCA_026988195.1). Taxonomy (GTDB): domain Bacteria; phylum Pseudomonadota; class Gammaproteobacteria; order Methylococcales; family Methylomonadaceae; genus QPIN01. The sequence goes on along the minus strand of JALSLS010000005.1, from coordinate 2,298 downwards.
GGTCTAATGCGCTTCGTTCCTCAGTGCCCTATAGAAATATGAAATACCCAGCAAAATCACATGTAACCATTCACCTCCCCCTTTGAAAAAGGTCTCAATCGGCTCCTGCCTAGTGCGACACTAGTACATCCATGTACAACGGGGGATTGAGGGGGATTTATCTAATAAAATCTCCCCTAACCCCTCTTTTCCAAAGAGGGGGGCTGAACGGTTACAATCACATTAATTCTTATCATTTACCGCCCAGTTAATAAAGTCAGTGATTGGCATGGGTCTAGCTATAAAATACCCCTGAGCAATATCACAATCAAGTGCTTTCAATTTATCCCATATAGCTTGTGTTTCCACGCCTTCAGCGACCGTGCGCATCTTAAATTCTTTCGCTAACAGTACACATACCTTGACTATTGAAATTGCATCAGGGTCTTTTTCTATTCGGCTGACAAAATGTTGGTCTATTTTTAGTTCTGAAAAAGGGGACTGATACAGCTTTTTAAGGGATGAGTCACCTGTTCCGAAATCATCAATTGATAATGAAAAACCTTTCATTCTTAGTCGGTTAAAAATATCTAGAGACTCTGAAGTATTTGTTAATATGGCTGATTCAGTTAATTCAAGAACAAATGTTTCAGGTGATATGGCATGAGTTTTCAGTAAAGTTTCTAATTTTTCAGGTAATGCGAGATTATTAATATTTTGAGCAGATAGGTTAATGGAGAGGCGGATATCTATGCCCGCAGTTCGGATTTGTTTATAGGCTTTAATAGATTCTAGAATAACAGCTTCTGTTAACTCACCCATTAGATAGTGCTGTTCAGCTAAAGGTATAAATTGGTCAGGAAATACCAGTCCTTGTTCCGAGTGTTGCCAGCGAACTAAAACTTCACCCCCTGTTAAGGCTCCATTACTAAAATCTACCTGAGGTTGAATATAAATAATAAGTTCATGTTGGTTTATGGCCTGTATTAATTCATCAATACCAATTTCTTCACTAGGTTTTTCAATAATTTTTGTATCTTTTGTATCTTTTGTTTCTTTTAATAAATAAGCTAATTTACACTTTGCATATACATTTATCAGTGTATCAATAAAATCCTCTGTCTCTATGGGTTTACTAAGAATGTCAGCCACGTTTAATTGTTTTGATTCAGCAAACTGTCGTGCTGAATGTAGCACTCGTTCATCAAAACCACTGATCAGAATAAAAGCAGGGCTCAGTTGTTTCTCAGTCAATTCACGCATAACCTCTATGCCATCTTTTTCTGGCATATTTAAGTCTAAAACAACTAAGTCATCATTAGTGATAGGTGTTTCTAAAAATAAAGCCCCAGAACTAAAGCTTGTGCATTTGAAACCTGCTGCATCAACCATCGCTTGCATTAAATTTATATAAGCTTCATCGTCATCAACTAGATAGATATGACACCTTTGCTTAGGAATTAGGGAGGCGTATTTTTCAAGTGCAAGATGAATATTGTGTTCATTACGAGCCGTGTATTCTAAAATGCACTGGCCAGAGTTTTTAATATACCCAATAAACCAATTCCTTAAAAATATAACAAAATCAATGACTGATTTCTTCCCAGATTCAATTAAAGAGAGTTCTTGCTGGATCTTTTGTAAAAGAAGTTTATGAATTGAAAAATAATTTTCATAAAAAGGAATGGAGGAAGCTAACATTATTGCTTCTTTACGTTTAAAAAGGGATTCAATGTATTGGACAAGTTCACTCGCTAAACCGAAGTGAAGAGCTATACTGTTTGGCTGATTCTGGCTAAGCAAATAGGCTTCATGAAAAAGCTGAAACATCAATCTATGATCATCATCAATTTGACACACGCCAACGCTTAAATCAGTAGACCAATACCAATATTCACTCTTAGTAAAATCATCACTCATGCTCAGCCTCCTTTTGGGGGGATAAAACCATCCAGTAAAAATCGAACATGTCTCAGCAACTCATCACTGTCATAAGGTTTATTTAACAAATTGTCTTTTAAATAAGTGCCTTTCAAGTGAGTATGACGCCCCCCACTAAAGCCGCTGGTCAGCTGTATTTTGACCTTGGGGTAATGTTCTGTAAGTTGTTGAGCGAGTTGATAGCCATCCATATTAGGCATAATAATATCACTTAAAACAAGGTCAATATGTTTGTTAGCCAATACACCTAGTGCTTCTTTACCATCACTGGCGGTGACTACCTTATAACTGGCATCTAATAATATTTGACGGGCTAACTCACGTAAAGCGGGCTCATCATCAACCACTAAAATCGTTTCATTTCCTGATAATTCCGGT
>JALSLS010000004.1 GCA_026988195.1 Methylomonas sp. | reverse complement strand
CTGCAGGTTTCAACCCATCATTTGCTGGTACTGCTCCAGCAGCAACAGTTGCTACACAAGACTACACTATGCTTAAAGCACAGTGGGAAGCACAAGCTAAACAAGCTGCTGAAATGCTAAAGCGCATTGAAGCTGCACAAAAAGCTGCTGCTACAAAGTCTTAATCGACTAAAGCTTTTTAAGCTTTCAAAAAAGCCTCGCTATACGCGAGGCTTTTTTATACCTAAAAATCTTACAATAATTCATCAAGCTAATACATTTCTTGGGAATTTAAGTATTTAACAGTGTTATTATTCTCGCTCTTATTTATCCAAACTAAAGAAATATTATGCCAAGCCCTAGCCCTTACCCAAAAGATAAACATGCATCACTTCGCAGAATTGCCATGCCAGCTGATGCAAACCCAGATGGTGATATTTTTGGGGGCTGGATCATGTCTCAAATGGATAGTGCAGGTGCCTCCCATTCACGATATATAGCAAATTCTCGTGTCGTTACGATAGCAGTAGAGGCAATGACTTTTCACTTACCCGTTTTTGTTGGGGACGAAGTCAGTTGCTATTGTGAAACCGTTAAAATTGGTAGAACATCGATCGCCGTTCATATAGAAGCATGGGCTAGAAGACGAAAACAGACCAATGAACACATAAAGGTCACGGAAGCTGTTTACACTTTTATCGCAATGGATGAAAATCGAAAGCCCATCCCTGTCAAACGCTAATACCCAAAACCAAATCCATTACATTGGTGCCTGTAGAGCCTGTCTCAATCAAGCCTCCTATCTGCATAAAATAGCTATTAGAATCAGCATACCTTAAATAGTCTTTTGCATTTATTTGTTCCTGTAATCCTTTATCAACCGTTTCTCCATTAACTATCGCACCTGTAGCACTAGTAAACCCATCAGAGCCATCCGTACCCGCTGATAATAAATAAGTATCCTTCAAACCATCCATCGCAATGGCAGCCGCTAATGCTAAGTGCTGGTTTCTCCCCCCTTTTTTAGCATTTTTAGGGAGCTTTACTGTTGTTTCCCCACCCCAAATCATTAATATATTTTTATTCTTCTTCAATATATCCACACAGCCTTTTGCGGTTACTTCTGCATCTTTATTTAGAAATTCTGATATTATTTCTACTTGGTAACCTAGTGTCTCAGCATGAGTCTTAGCGGCTTTTTTAGCTTGATCTAAACAGGCAACAATCTTCCAATTAAAATTATTCGGCACTGTGATGTATTTATAGTCAGCCAACTTTTCAGACCATTTCTTTGGTAATGCGGGCAAGGAACCGCCCTTAGAAGGAAATAATAATCCAGATCCGATTACAGCGGGGTCATCATCTGGCACATCAGAAATCATCAAACAAGTGACAGGCCGATCACCAATATAACGCCATAATCCCCCACCTTTTATTTTGGATAATCTACGCCTCACCGCATTCATTTCATCAATCGAATAGGCATTCGATAAAAGATAATCTGTAAGCTCTTGAAGTTTAACTAAATCCCAGCCCTCTTCCAAAAATTCGACTAGAGCTGATGCACCACCAGAGATTAAAAATAGAACTGGCTCACTTTTAGGGAGATTTTCCAAGTAGTTAAGTAATATCTCTCCTGCTTTGAGGCTAGCAGATTTGGGGATAGGATGATCAGATTCAATACAGGTAATTCGATCATTGCGATAAAATTGCTCACTGATATGAGCGTGTTTAGATATTAAAAGCGCACTACATATCTCATCATTTGGAACACCTGATAGCATTGCTTCAGCCGCCTTACCAATCGCAACAAAATGAGAATATTTTTTATAGTTACCTGCTGCTAACTCTTGCTTAACAACCTTTTTACCTGCAACGGCATTCAAGCCCGCTTGAAAGATAGATAACAGATCTTCTTGGGTATTATTCATACTATTTTGCCACCCCCCCTATTTTTCGGGGTTTTGTATTTTGTTTAAGCCTTTCAACCATAAATTATGAGGTATCGGTACAACGTAGGTTGGGTAGAGCCGTTTTTGCGAAACCCAACATGACCATGCCAAAGTTATCACCGTTATTTTTTACAACATGCCAATATTCAAATTTTAAATTCCTTGTGTTGTTTTATTTTCGTTTTACCGTTTTCAAAATATCGTTATATATTCAATTTATTTTTCATTCCAATATCGGTGTATTCCGATATCATCATTTTCCACACCCGTAGCCGAGCATCCCAAACCATGGTCATGTTGGGTTTCATAAAAAACGTTCAACCCAACCTACGTGTCTCCATCAATTAACCCAACTTACCGAGTTTTGATTAATCCCATTCGATTATATAATCTAAATCTTTATCATTAACCTTCATGGTATTTGTACAAGACTTCTTAACAATTCTATCTCCTATGGTTATAGCCTCCCATATATTGGCAGGAATGAATTCATAGTTAATCCCATTAACTGTTATCGCTCTAGAGAAATGGTTCACAGATCTAAATTTATTAGAAATAACACCATCAAACTGCCAGTTTTGTACCATCACAATATGTCCACGAGACATTGTAGACCAAGCTATAGGAGCTGATAAGACAATTGGCACTACAAGAAAAAGCAAATCGGTGATAGTTTTTCTTTTCTTTTTAAAACTCATTTTCCAGCAATAAATACCAGAGAATATTAAGACCACAATCAAGCCAAAAAACAAACTCTCAAGTAATGACTCTTCATCAACAGAAAGAGAACAATATGGAATCATATTATTTATAAAAACAGAAAAAACAGAGAGCAAGGAAAAAACAAATACAACCTTTTTTCTATAAACGTAACACTTTTCCATGGATTACTTACAACCCCATGTGTATGGAGAAGGGGTAAAAGTATCAATAGTATTGGAAGCTCCAGCGCTTATGAATGAAACTCCTCTTCCTAAGGAAAAGCCATACCACCCACCACCTTTAAAAAATGAAATTGAAAACGTAAAAGCATTAAAATCGTAAGAATCAAAATCTCCTGTCCATTCTTCTCTTCCATTTCCTTTTCCGTTAAAAAAAGCAACATTCGCTGTCCCATCTATACCAACATTGAAGCCATTGCGTTTAGGTCTTCCTTTAACTATGTAGCTTTGCTCTCTATCAGTAAATATTTGACTATTAACCCCTAATTTCCCCCCTATCTTTCCTACAATAGCTGTTACTGTCACATCTACACCCGCAGACATAGCCCTTAAACCAAACGGGTCTATCCAATAAAATGGATTACCTTTCACATATCCATAAACGTTGATTCCTCCAATTAAGTCTGTAGGATCACTTGTCACATACCGTCCCGTACTAGGATCATAATACCGAAAATAATTATAATGAAGCCCAGTCTCCGCATCAAAATACTGCCCAGCCAATCTAAGATTATTAGTAATAACGTCCGTAGTAACCGTAGCCTTACCAAATGCCGAATAATACGCGTCCCAAATAACCTGCCCACTTGCCGTTACAACCTGCTGTGGCGTACCGAGCTGATCATTCTGGTAATAACCCACATAGCCCGCTTGTTTTATAAACAGCGGATTAGTCCCCCAGGCGCTGCTGCCTAAAGAGTCATGCGGACGATAGCCGTATTGGGTTTTTATTGTGCCTGTGCTATCCATCTCGGCAACCAGGCCTTCTTGTGCGTAGAAGAAGTAAGTCGTTGTGCCACTGACTGTTTTTGATACACGTCGTCCAAACGGGTCATACTGATAACGGGCGATGGTATTGCCTGAACCATCTTTAACTTCCGTTAAACGATTATCAAGGTTATAAATAAAGCGCTTTTGTAAGCCATTGTCGGTATGCGTAATAGAAATCAAACTGCCATTATCATCATAAGCGTAGTTAAGCTTGCCGCGTTTTTTGAGCCTGTCTCTATTGTCGTACTCCCAAGTATTGGGGTTGGCATCGCGGCTGTCGGTGAGGCGGTTGTCTGCCACATCCATAATATAAGGCAACACCCAGATACGAATGACACCATCTGCGCACAACATTGGGAAGATAAACAGACGTAGCGACGCTGGGGTATTGTTTTCATTACCCTGAGTTTGCTTTATCTTTGTCATCTGTTTATTCATAATTTTTTTTCATTCCAATATCGGTGTTTATTGGTTTCCACACCGAGAAAAAAAGGCGGAGCAAATCAGGCTCTTTACGGTTACTCTGCGGTACTCAGCGACCTCTGCGTTATTAAAAAATACGAGCACTGATAAAGGGCTTGTTTTTCTGTATCACATGTAGGGTGTCCTGAATTGCGTTGTTTTCGTTTTACCGTTTTCAAAAAATATCGTTATGTATTCAATTTATTTCTCATTCCAAAATCGGAGTATTCCGATATCATCATTTTCCACACCAGCATCCAAGCATCCCGAATCATGGTCATGTTTTGCCACCCCCCCTGTTTTTATCACTTTTGTAATTTCATAGTCTTAAGTATTCGATTACTTAAAGCCACGAGCCAAATCCTTTTGTATATCAATAACATCTTCTAATCCGACTGATAAACGTAAAAGCCCATCAGAGATACTTGCATCATCCCGTTGCTGTTGCGATAAACGTCCGTGAGTTGTACTTGCTGGGTGGGTGATAGTAGTTTTAGTATCTCCAAGGTTAGCGGTAATAGATAGCATTTTTAGGTTATTTACAATATTCCATGCTGCATCTTTTCCACCTTTTACAACAAAAGATACAATACCGCCAAACCCTTTTTGCTGTTGTTTTGCCAGTTCATATTGCGGATGATCTGCCAAGCCTGGATAGTAAACCTTTTCAATATTATCTTGCGCTTGCAACCACGTTGCTAAGACTAAAGCATTGTCACAATGTGCTTTCATTCGCAGGTTTAACGTTTCTAAACCTTTGGTAAATACCCAAGCATTAAATGGGCTCATGGTTACGCCACCGCTTCTTAGTACAGCAAAAATACCTTCACCGATCACTGACTTTTTACCAACTATCGCCCCCCCCATACACCGCCCTTGCCCATCGATATATTTAGTTGCCGAATGCACGACAATATCAGCACCTAATGCCAGAGGCTTCTGTAACGCGGGTGTGCAAAAACAATTATCAATCACGAGCAAAGCGTCATTGTCATGCGCAATTTTAGAGAGTGCTTTTATATCAACCAATTCTGTTATCGGGTTTGAAGGTGTCTCGGCAAAAAGTAACTTGGTATTTGATTTGATGGATGCTTTCCATGCATCAAGGTCTGAAAGATCAACAAAATCAAATTCAATACCAAATTTAGAAAGAATATTGGTAAATAAAATCGTACTGGTACCAAAAATAGAACGCGAACTCAATACATGATCACCCGCCTTCAATGTGCCTAGCATTACCGCTAAAATTG
>JALSLS010000003.1 GCA_026988195.1 Methylomonas sp. | reverse complement strand
CTTCGTGGTGATTTTCTTATTGTCGTAGGCCAGGCTGGCAAAGCTTTGTTGTTTCATTGAATAACCCCTTTCTTTGGATTATGCTATTTTCTCATGATTCTTGGACTTAATCAGGAATTCCTTAAGGTGATACTGATTAAGTCCCATAAAATTCTGCTGCCATTGGGCTCACTGCTGTTTAACATGTTCATGTCGGATGGCGCTATCGCTTATCCAACCTACATTTAGTCATAGAATGGTCGCTTGCGTAAACTTCAACCGGCCCTACGGTGGTTTTGATTTACCCTGTGTGTTTATTTGCCACCCCCGCCCTTTTTTGACCTTTTGTAAATGAGAGCAGTGTATCATCACCCTTTCGATTAACTCGCCGAACGAATATGAAACTCTATTTATGCGAAAAGCCTTCTCAAGGTAGAGATATTGCCAGAGTGCTAGGTGCAAACTCACGCGCTGAGGGTTGTTTAAAAAAAGACAATGCGTTGATTGTCACGTGGTGTATTGGTCATTTGGTTGAGATGGCTAATCCTGATGATTATGATAAGTCGTTAAAGCGTTGGTCATTCGATACCTTGCCGATTCATCCTGATCATTGGAAAAATAAGGTAAAAAAACAAACCAAAAAGCAATACAACATTATTATCAAACTGATCAAGCAAGCTAAGCATGTGGTGATTGCAACAGATGCCGACCGAGAAGGTGAAGTGATTGCACGTGAGATGTTGGATGCCGCTAAATTTAAAGGCAAAATTTCACGGCTTTGGTTATCCGCTTTGGATGATACCTCCATTAAACGCGCCTTAGCCAAAACCAGAACGAGTGAATCTACCGTTGATTTGTATTATGCAGGTTTAGCGCGTTCTCGCGGTGATTGGCTTGTGGGTATGAATCTGACAAGGCTTTATACCTTAAAAGCGAAACAAGCGGGTTATGATGGTGTGTTATCGGTGGGTCGTGTTCAAACGCCCACACTACGAATGGTGGTTGATCGGGATTTATTGATTGAGAATTTTATCGCAACAGATTTTTGGGATGTGTATGCCATCATGCGTCATGCTGATGACCAGCCATTTAAGGCAAAGTGGCTACCCAATGAAAAACTAACGGATGAAGATGGCCGCTGTATCAATCAATCATCGGCTATGACCTTGTTCCAACAACTCAAAGGGGCTGAGGGAGCGACTGATAATAATAAGGAATTATCAGGCATCGTTACCGCCTTTAAAAAAGAGCGACGCAAGCAGAACACACCGTTGCCTTTTTCGCTTTCTACCTTGACACAATTTTGTGACAAAGCCTTTGGTTTAGGGGCGAAGCAGGTGTTGGATATTGCGCAAAGTTTGTATGAAACACACAAAGTCACCAGTTATCCTCGTTCAGACTGTCAATATCTCCCTAAATCACAGATCAGTGATATTGGCGCTATTTTCAAACATCTGGAACAACAACCCAGCTTAAAACAATGGGTGGATGGTGCTGATTCATCACGGCGTTCGCGTGTCTGGAATGATAAAAAGATTACCGCTCACCATGCCATTATCCCCACCACCGTAGCCGCTAATTTTTCAAAGATGTCTGACATCGAAACGAAAGTCTATGATGAGATTTGTCGCTACTATCTTGCTCAGTTTTACCCTATTCATGAGTATGATCAAACCACTATATTTTTAGAGATAGCAGGTGAGTCGTTTAAAGCAACGGGACGTGTAACGATTGTTGATGGATTTAAGTCGATATTGGCGAGAAATAGTAAAAATAAAAGTGACAATGAAAGTAAGGAGAAAAACAGCACGGAACAAGCCTTACCTCAGGTAAAGAAAGGGGATAAAATCCCTGTGATTGATGCAGACATTCAAGAAAAAAAGACCAAACCCCCTGCCCGCTACACAGAAGGCACACTCTCTAAAGCAATGGAAAATGTGGCGCGAGAGGTAACAGACCCCAAACTTAAAAAGATTTTAAAAGAAACCACAGGCATCGGCACGGTGGCAACCCGCCCCAATATTTTTGAAGTGCTGCTTAAACGTGCATTACTTGTAAAACAAGGTAAATACCTGCATTCATCCGATGCTGGGCGTAGCTTAATTAATGCCTTGCCAGAGGCGGTTAAATCACCAGGTACAACCGCCCTATGGGAACAGTCTTTAGAATCCATTGCCACTGGCAAAGTCTCAATGGATGACTTTATCGCCTCACAAAAAAGATTCCTGCAACGGCTCGTTACTTTTGAATTAGAAAATAACAGCCGCATGAATATTAAAGCAACCGCAAAACACCTTTGCCCAAGCTGCCATAGCGCCCTGCGACGCATTAAAGGCAAAAAAGGATTCTTCTGGGTTTGTAGTGACCGAAGCTGCAAACATACCGCAGCTGATAGCCGAGGCAAGCCTGGCAAAAAGCGTAAAGCCTTTTCATCAAAAAAAGCTTCAACAAAAGCAGTAAAAAGCAAATCAAACGCCGAATCAAACATTCCTTGCCCTCAATGTGGCAAACAACTCAGGCAAATAGCGGGTAAAAATGGGAAGTTCTGGGGATGCAGTGGCTATAAAGAAGGCTGTAAATTTACCGCTCAGGATAAGTCTGGGAAACCTATTTTATAAAAAGCATCAGCATTTTTTTCGTATTATCTCCCAGTATAACTCGTATTATGGCATGTCTTTTCTCGTATTATTAAATGAAAACTAAAGCCTATTTCAGTAAAAATAACACAGTTAGATAAGCAACTGACGACTTAACATTACTACAGTGAAAACTCTTTTTTGGGCTAAGATATTGTTAGTCGCAATACTAACTCAGCAAAATACTTCTGCGACCATAGTTCCAGCACATTACTATTGCTCACAAATGGAAATACATCCTGCTTTGCCTGTTCAAAATCTATTTCTTGAATACGTTGTTGTAGTAGCATCTTAATATCTTGAAGGGTAATGCTATTTTGACCGATTAAATCACCACTTTGATGTGCTCGTTGTAAAAAGTGTTCTAAATGAACTGGGGAGTCTTGACGGATATACCATTCAAAATCATACCAATCACGACCTTTGATACGATTCTTCCAGCTACGGTAGAGTAATGCATGAAGCTTACCTGCAAAGAGATCAGGCATTTTGTAGCACTTCACATAAAAAGAAAAAGGCTGTAATAATAATTTTTCTTCAGTAGCAAACCCTAAAGGTGGTTGAGTATCCACTTCAAACTTTATTTTAATGGGACCTTTAGCTTTAGTTGCCCATGCTTGATGGCTACTTTGAAGTTGCAAAACATGAACACTGGTATCACTTTTTAAAAATGCTGATTCCACAGCCGTCTTCTGTTTTTTCTGTTTGGTTTTAATATCAACATCAATACCCAATGCATGAAACTCCTTTTCTATTGCAGAAAAATAAGGATCAAGTGAAAAATCTTTATCAGTCTTGAGCAATGAAAAATCAAGATCCTCAGAGAAACGATCAAGCTTATAAAATATTCGCAAAGCAGTACCGCCATAAAAAGCAGCCTTTTCAAAGAATCCCCCACGATATAGCCCCGCTAATGCTATCTCCTGCATAATTTCACGCAATGCCTGATAGTAATCATCTGCCGTGTTAATCGAATAACGCTTGAGCATCGTGCTTAACATAGTATCAATCATTGCTAATCCTTAATTCTGACAAACCTTCTATGGCTTTACCTAGGAAAACAAGCAGTTTTGATTTGTAACCTTGCTGTGCAAAATCATAAAAATAAGAAGCCTCTAATTTTATTAGATCATCACTATCAAGTCGTAAATCATCCTCTAAATAGCTCATCATGGCATTTGAAGATTGGATGCGTAACTTGCGGGTAGAAACCAGCAAATCCGCCAAAGCTTTTTCAGGTGTTGCCATCATAAATGCTATTTTGTCTTGCTGAATACTATCTATTCCTATTGAATAATAAGAAGCAGGAATAGCTTGGTAATGAAAATCTCCTTGAGGTGTTTCTACTAGCCGTGAACGACCAATACACATAGACGTAACAACGGATACTCGTTCTGTAAGCAAGCCATAGTAACTTAAAGCCCATTGCCTTGAAACATAGCTTGGCCCATGTAAATGATTGGCAATCAACTCCCGTGAAGACTGATAAGAGTCCGCAATAAGATACAAGCCACGTTTCAGAGGAACGATTTGATGTTTTTCTATGAGATCACTTATTTTATCATTAGGTCGTGCATAGCTACCCAGAACTGATACAAGAGTTGCATGGTTGATAACAGGGTTAGATAATGATTCCAGATGATTCATGTCACAAAGCATAGCATATTTTGTATAGTTAAACGCATTTTTTCCGATTAACTATACAAAATATATCTACATACATTAAATTATGAAGAATTTAATCTTCTTTTAGAATTATTGATACGAACTTATAGGTAATAGCCTATATTCAAAATTAATTATAGGTCTTAATATATAACTACTTACTTTGACTGAAAAAAACTAAAAACTTGCAAAAAATAAAAAGAACACTATAATTTACATATTAGCAAATATTAAAAAGTATAGTGTGCTTTATGAAAAATTACAATCGACGTGCAACACTTTTCCCCAAACAAAAAGATGCGCTTAAAATCCTAGGGGAAAATATAAAACTTGCACGTAAACGTAGAAAATTAACACAAAAGCTCGTATCAGAGAGAACGGGGCTGAGTCGTGTCACGCTAGGTAAAATTGAAAGAGGTGAAGGCAGTGTTTCAATTGGACATTATCAGGTTGTTCTTGGCGTATTAAACCTTGAAAACGACCTATCAAAAGTCGCTCAAGATGATGAGCTTGGTCGTAAAATACAAGATGCTGCTTTATTAAAAGGACAGTCCAATGGAAACTGATGTTTGGGTCTTTGCAGACTGGATTCTGGACGTTCTTGATAACCCCCACCCCGAAACAGAAGCTCAGCTGATTGGTAAACTCACAACATCTGTTATTCGCAATAAAGAACTGTTTAGTTTTATCTATTCCCCCGAGTGGCTAGATTCGCCCTATGCCTTACAAATTGACCCAGAGTTACAACTTTTCAGTGGGCGACAATATAGCAGTGATAATAACTTTCGAACTTTCTTAGACTCTTGCCCAGATCGCTGGGGACGACTTCTCATGAAACGCCGTGAAGCCGTGATGGCTAAACAAGAACAACGAAAACCCAAGTTACTGATGGAGGTAGATTATCTTCTTGGTGTGCATGATCAATACCGAATGGGGGGTTTACGTTTTAAACGAAGTCTTGAAGGAGAGTTTGTTGATAACAATAATAATTTAGCGGCTCCTCCCATCAGTTCGTTACGCGAGTTAGAATATGCTGTCACCCAAATCGAAGGGGATCATTCTGTTGATGATACAGATT
>JALSLS010000002.1 GCA_026988195.1 Methylomonas sp. | reverse complement strand
AGATATGAATACCATGGTTATGCAATTAGCTCAACGCTTAAAAGAAAACCCAAATAATGCTCAAGACTGGGTAATGTTAGGGCGATCTTTTAAATATTTAAAGCAATATAAACTAGCTGCAAATTCTTTTGAAAAAGCTTATCAATTATTAGGCGATGACCCTGAGTTATTACTTCTCTACGCTGACACCTTAGTCATGCTTAATAATGGAACTTTAGCGGGAAAAGCATCTGAATTAATTTTCAAAGCTTTGAAAAAAGTCCCGAATGATGTAACAGGTTTGTGGCTTGCAGGTATGGCAAAAGCTGAAGAGCAGGATTACTCTCAGGCCATCACCCATTGGCGAAAGATACAAAAGATAGTTCCACAAGACTCTGAACCTTACGCACAAGTGCAAAAACTTATTGAGTCTGTACAACAACTTTCAGGAACTACCGTTGAAGATAAGGTTGTTGTAGCGAAATCAGAAGCTGTTTCAAAGGTCAGTATCGATGTTAAGGTTGATATATCTGCTGATATTAAAGCTAAAGTAGCCAGCGGGGATACTGTGTTTATTTATGCTAAAGCTATCACAGGCCCCCCTATGCCGTTAGCGATTGTTAGAAAACAAGTGGTAGATTTACCTGTTTCAGTGACCTTGGATGATAGCATGGCGATGATGCCTGGCATGAATTTATCAAGCTTTAAAGCGGTTCAAATTATTGCTAGGGTTTCTAAATCAGGTACAGCCATGCCACAGAAAGGTGATTATCTTGGTCGTGTGGAATTAACTGAAGTGATAACAGACCAGACAGTTGTTATTATGATTAATGATAAAATCTAAGTTTTTATCTAACTACTCACCCTATAGAAAGTAACTGTTGCTGTTAGCTCTTTCTCCGCCTACTTAGGAGAGGGAGAAAGAGCACAGCCTTTGGATGAGTATTACATTTCCTGATTACCCATGAGTTTCCGCCAAATCATATGGAAAAAGAATAAACCCTTGTGCCACGCGTCATCCCCGAGGTCTTTTATCGGGGATCCATTTTCAGTGAACTAGATTCCTGCTAAGAGAATGCAGGAATGACGGGGTTGCAATGTTGGCTTTTTTTAAATGGCGGTAGCTCATGGGTAATCAGGTTACAATTTTGACTTTTATACGGCTATTAAGGCAACTCGCAAATTATTTCATTTATAAATAAACTATGGACCAATCGATAAAGTTTGACCTTGATTTAATTCACCGCTATGACAAATCCGGCCCCAGATACACCTCATATCCAACCGCATTGGAATTACATGAGGGCTTTGTTGATAAGGATTATCGTGAACATATTGCCTTGTCAAATAAAGCGGGAGGCCCTTTATCCCTCTATTTTCATATTCCTTTTTGTGACACCGTCTGTTTTTATTGCGCCTGTAATAAAATCATCACAAAAAATAGAAAACATGCCGAACCTTATTTAAACAATCTATTTAAAGAAATAGCAATACAAGGTTCGTTATTTGATAAACCCAGAGTTGTCAATCAATTACATTGGGGCGGAGGAACTCCCACTTTTTTAAACTTTGAGCAAATGAAAGGCTTAATGGATGTCACTCGTCAGTATTTTAATTTAAGAGATGATGACCAAGGTGAATACTCAATTGAAGTTGACCCAAGAGAAACAAATGACCAAACCATTGCTCAACTACGTGAACTTGGTTTTAATCGTATTAGTCTAGGTTTACAAGATTTTAATCCTGCCGTACAAAAAGCAGTCAACCGTATTCAAACTGAAGAGCAAACCTTTGCTGTATTAGCAGCTGCCCGTAAACATGGGTTTAGATCAACCAGTATTGATTTAATTTATGGCTTACCTTTACAAACGGTTGCCTCTTTTGCTGAGACTTTGGATAAAGTCCTTAGCGTTTCTCCCGACCGATTTTCTATTTTTAATTATGCGCATATGCCATCACGGTTTAAAACTCAGCGACAAATTAATGATGCTGATATGCCAAGCCCAGAAGTTAAATTAGATATTTTACAAATGATGGGCAATAAATTAATAGCTGCAGGTTATGTGTATATAGGTATGGATCACTTTGCCAAGCCAGATGATGAACTGGCTATTGCCCAGAGAGAAGGCAAACTATATAGAAATTTCCAAGGGTATTCTACTCATTCTGATTGTGATTTAGTCGGTATGGGAGTCACATCAATTGGCAGAGTAGGGGATGCCTATATTCAAAATGTTAAATCCTTAGATGAATATGATGCTCTGATTAGCCAAGATAAATTACCCGTGTTTAAAGGTGTTGACCTTAATCAGGATGATAAGTTACGTAGAGCCGTTATAACCCAGCTAATCTGTCACTTTAAATTAGACTTTAGCTCAATTCAAAAACAGTTTGATATTGATTTTGCAGATTATTTTGCAACTGAACTACAGAGCTTACAAAATATGCAAAAAGATGGTTTATTACTTGTTAGTGCAGATGGAATACAAGTTCAAGTGGCAGGGCGGTTGTTAATTAGAAATATTTGCATGATTTTTGATAAATACCTTAATCAAAAACAACAACAATTTTCTAAGGTCATCTAAAATAATTAAACTCTAACAGCCTTATACTTTGTACTATCAATATACCATTGATAATGCATCTGAATTATTCGTGATTATATTAGATCAGGTATAATATAATTATTTTTCATTAGGTAAATACATGGCTAGCGATAGTTTTTCATCTCTTTCAATTTCTAGCGCACAAATTGCTAACCTAGAATCTCTAGGCTATAGCAAAATGACAGCCATTCAAGCACAAGGCTTACCTGCAGTTCTAGAAGGTAAAGACCTTATTGCTCAAGCCAAAACAGGAAGTGGTAAAACCGCAACCTTTGGTATTGGTTTATTAGAGAAAATCAACCCTCGTTTTTTTGGCGCACAGGCATTAATACTTTGTCCAACGCGAGAGCTCGCTGACCAAGTGGGTAAAGAACTTCGTAAATTAGCACGTTGTATCCCTAATATTAAAGTTGTTTTATTATGCGGTGGTAAACCCTTTCAATTTCAAAAAGCATCACTAGAGCATGGGGCACATATTATTGTCGGTACGCCAGGACGCATTCAGGATCATTTAGTCAGGGAAACGCTAGACCTGTCTGGTTTAAAAACCTTAGTACTGGATGAGGCAGACAGAATGTTAGATATGGGGTTTTCCGATGTCATTAATGAGATAATTGATCAAACCCCTAAAACACGACAATCCTTATTGTTTTCAGCAACATACCCCGATAGTATTAATAAAATGTGTGATACTATTTTAAATGACCCTATCACCATCAGTGTTGAATCCGAACATAACACCAGCGTTATTGAACAAAAATTCTTTAAAGTTTCTGCGCATGAAAGAAACGATTCCCTGCTAGCCTTATTTGAAAATTATCAACCTGAAACTACCGTGGTTTTTTGCCATACCAAAAAACAATGTGATGAAGTTGCGCGCTTTCTTGATGGCCGAGGTATTGAAGCTTTAGCCATTCATGGTGATTTAGAACAAAGAGACCGAGATCAAGTCTTGGTTCGCTTTGCTAATAAAAGTTGTTCGGTTTTAGTCGCAACGGATGTCGCTGCACGTGGGCTAGATATTAAATCATTATCTGCTGTTATCAATTTTGAATTACCCCGGGACCCTGAAATTTATGTACATAGAATAGGCCGCACGGGTAGAGCAGGGGAAAAAGGCATAGCTCTGAGTATT
The DNA here is from genome assembly GCA_026988195.1 of Methylomonas sp. GTDB lineage: Bacteria > Pseudomonadota > Gammaproteobacteria > Methylococcales > Methylomonadaceae > QPIN01. The sequence goes on along the minus strand of JALSLS010000002.1, from coordinate 1,668 downwards.
TTTGCCCACAATGAGACAATACGTGTTGAGGCAATTGAAGATTATCAGAATAAAACTTGTGAAATAGAAACAGTTGACTCCCTAAACCGTGACGCTAAATTTAGTGTTCATCCCACTATGGCAACCATGCAAATTGATGTGGGTCGTAAAAATAAAATAAGACCTGGAGATATTTTGGGTGCTTTAACCAAGGATGCTGGGCTTACAGGTTCACAAATAGGTAAAATTGATATTTTTGATATAGCCAGTTATATTGCAATAGATAGAAAAGCATTAAGAAAGGTACTGGATTATTTTGCTAACGGTAAAATAAAAGGCAAGCTTGTTCGCGCAAGAATGATTAGTTAAAACTTCCTTCCTTAGCTTTAAAACACTTTTTAAAAATAGAAAATACATGAGTACAGAAAAAGAATTACAGACACGTAGTGAATCTAAGTGTGAGTTATGCTCAGCAACCGAAGCATTAAATGTTTATGAAGTACCTCCGACATCTGACGGTAGTGCAAATGAAGCCGTGCTTTTATGTGAAACTTGTTTAGAGCAAGTGGAAAACCCTGAAAAAATTGACTTACACCATTGGCATTGTCTTAATGATAGTATGTGGAGCCAAGTACCTGCTGTACAAGTTATGGCCTGGCGTATGCTTACTCGTCTTAGCTCAGAAGGCTGGGCTCAAGACCTGTTAGATATGCTTTATTTAGATGAAGAAACCTTAACCTGGGCGCAAGCAGCAGGCGAGGGTGCTAATGAAGAAGATACAGTAAAGCATATTGATAGTAATGGTGCAGTATTACAGGCAGGTGACACAGTCACACTTATTAAAGACCTAAATGTGAAAGGTGGCGGCTTTACGGCAAAAAGAGGAACTGCAGTCAGAGGGATATCACTAGTATCAGATAACCCAGAGCATATTGAAGGCAAAATTAGTGGTCAACAAATTGTAATTTTGACAAAATTTGTAAAAAAATCTACTTAGGGACATTATAAGAATAATCCCACTCAAGCATTATGATTTAGCTATAAGGCTCTCCAAGTTAATACCTTTAAATTAAACAAGTTGGTGTAGGATGTGCTGACGATAGGAAGCGCATCACTTGCTAATAAACAAACGTAACCGTTCACTTCCCTATTTGAAAAAGGGGGATTGAGGGGGATTTGTCTAATAAAACCTCCCCTAACGCCTCTTTTCCAAAGAGGGGACTGAACGGTTACAAACAAACAATATAAAATATTAAGGAAATAAGCTATTGGAATCTTTTACTTTATATAGTTATATCTCAGCGACAGTTGCTTATTTTTTATTACTTGTTTTACTGCTTATAAAAATTAATAAAAGCCCATTCGGCTTAGTTAATGTTATCTCGGTTGGTATGAGTTTTTTATGGGCCAGCTATACCGTTTTTATTTTACAAAATGACTCTTTCTATATTCAAGATGTATTTCCTGTCGAATCATTACGTAATTTAGCATGGTATTTCCTACTCACTGTTTTAATATCTAAGCAACAATTTGATAATCAATATTATATTTTAGGAAGATCCAAGAAAATCCCAATTTTCATTGCATTAATATTGGGCATTATTATTCTGGAATTTTTTTCACAGATACGATATCCACTGCAACAAATAATTGGTTTTGACTTTAGGCCTTTAGTGCACATAGGTTTTT
>JALSLS010000001.1 GCA_026988195.1 Methylomonas sp. | reverse complement strand
TATGATGCTGAGTGTATTCAGCAAACCCTAACAGCGCCAAGAAATGCTGAAATTATCAGCATTGATCAAATTGCAGCACGTACACTTAAGGTCACTTTACAATTACAGGATGACCCTGAAGTAGGCTTAGCATTTGATTTTGAACCAGGGCAATTTGTTGAATTAGAAATCGAAGATTTAAATTTAATGCGAGCGTATTCTATAGCTAATATTCCAAATTGGGAGGGACGTTTAGAGTTTTTAATTCGTTTACAACCCCATGGTAAATTTTCTGAGTTTTTACAAAATAATGCTACTGGTAAAACTGTTTTAGTTCATGCTCCTTCAGGTGCTTTTGTGCTTAACAAGCAAAGTTCAAACCCTCGTTGTTTTATTGCGGGCGGCACGGGGATATCCCCTTTCTTATCGATCCTTAATAGAATGGCTGAATGGGCAGAAGACCACCCGAGCCACTTATTATTAGGGATTAATAACGAAGCAGAGATCCTCTGTCAGGAAGAACTGGCAACACTGCAACAAAGCTTGCCTCAATTAAGTATTGAAATTTGCGTATGGAAACCAGAAAACAATTGGCAAGGATTTATAGGGACACCTGTTGATGCGTTTAAAGATTTTCTTGATAAAAACGGTTCAGAAATAGATGTATACCTTTGTGGCCCACCTATTTTAGTCGAATCAGCCACTCATACTGCATTAGAAGCTGGGGTAAATAAAGATCATATCTATAGTGAACGTTTTGTTTCTTCTTAAGGATCGGGCATGGAATAAAAGCAGGCTAACCGAGAGGAGAGAAGTAGCTATGAGCGACAGTTACTTTTTATCAATTAAAACAACTAATCCCAGCAATACCTTGCGCGCCAGAAGATTTAGCAAGTTGCAGGTGTTCTGGCTGCATTCCCCCTAAAGCATAAATAGGAATATTAGCACTACTCACTAATTCTCTAAATACATTCCAACCCAACGGCTCAGTATCAGGGTGTGTTTGCGTTGCTAAGACTGGGGCAATAACAACAAAATCCAATCCTATTTTTTCGGCCTGTTTTAATTCTTGCTGATTATGGCAAGATGCAGCCACCCAAGAATAAGCAGATGGCCTCTCAGTTAATGCCATTAAATTAGTTGAGGTCAAATGCAGTCCATCAGCTCTTAATTGACTGGCATTAGCTACGGCAGAATTAATAAGCAACTGAGCACCTTGCTGTTGGCATAAAGGCTGGGCTAATTCAATAAACTGATTAACTTCAGCAGCAGATAATAATTTGATTCGCGCTTGAATAAGCTTTATCCCTTTATTGAGGATAATCTCTAAATCTTTAATACAATCAGCTAAATTTCCCGCATTTAAAATGGCATACTCAGCAGGTAATTTTGCAGCCGCAATAATGGGAATATTAGCCTCAGGAAAACAGTAATCAGATAACTCATTCTGACTCACCCATTTTATTTCTTGGCCTTCACAGCCTTTAGCTTGCCCTGAAAAACTTGAAACTGTCCAAACATCAAGTAATACATTTAAGTCAGTATATTGATGTTTGATTTGGATAAGAGGAGAGAGGTCTCCTACTGATATATCTAACTCTTCTTTTAATTCTCTGGCTAGAGCCTGTTCTACGGTTTCTCCAGATTCAACTTTACCGCCCGGAAATTCCCACAAACCACCTTGGTGTGCTTTATCATGCCGTAAAGAGATTAAAACATTCCCTGTTTTATCTTTAATAACCCCAACAGCTACCTGTAGGTATTTATTCATCTTTGGTTTTTGGGGTTATGTTCGATACTCTGCGTTGATTTTTACATAGTCATAAGATAGATCACACGTTAGCACTTCTTGCATTGCACTTCCACGAGCTAAAACCACCCGAATAAGAATTTCTTCTTTATTCATCACTTGTTGGCCCCGCTCTTCTGTATAGCTTTCTGCACGACCGCCTTTTTGGACAATACAAACATCATCCAAATAAATCTCAACTTTATCCAAATCCATTTGCTCAATTTCCGAGCGCCCAACAGCGGCTAAGATACGCCCCCAATTAGGATCGCTGGCAAAAAAAGCAGTTTTAACCAAAGGTGAATGAGCAATTGTTTTTGCAACCAATACCGCTTCCGCATCATTTTTCGCCTGTTCAACACAAATATGCATAAGCTTGGTTGCACCCTCCCCATCTCTTACAATAAGTTCAGCTAATCGTTTGCAAATATCCATCACGCCTTTTAAAAACACATGATAATGCACACTTCCTTCGGTTATTTCAGCGGCCATTGAACAGCCTGTGGCCATTAAAATACAGGCATCATTTGTTGAGGTATCGCCGTCAACCGTAATCCGGTTAAAAGATTGCTCTGCTGCTAAAGATAAACATTTCTGCAATAAACTTTGACTGATTTTCGCATCTGTCGCAACAAACCCTAACATGGTCGCCATATTAGGTTGAATCATCCCAGCCCCTTTTGAAATACCTGTTAAGGTCACTGGGCAACCACCCAACTCTATCGTGATTGATGCACCTTTTGCAAAAGTGTCGGTGGTCATAATGGCATTTGCTGCTTGCATCCAATTGTCTTGCTGCAGATTTGAAACCGCTTCCGGCAAAGCCTTTTCAATTTTTTCTACCGGTAGGTTTTCACCTATAATGCCCGTTGAAAAAGGTAATACTTTATCAGCATCACCCATTACTGCCGATGCCACATAAGAGCAACTCGCTTTAGCATCAAGCATCCCTTGCTTACCAGTACCCGCATTGGCATTGCCTGAATTAATCAATAGCCAGCGAGGACTATGCTTAAGATTCTCTTTAGCCACATGTACGGGAGCTGCACAAAAAGCATTTTGCGTAAAAACGCCCGCGCAGACAGCCCCTTCTACCATTTCCACAACAAGAATATCATCCCGCTCTGTTTGCTTGATGCCTGCATTGCTAGTGCCTAACTTAATCCCTGCAATGGGTTTCATTTTGGGGAATTCTACATTTCCTACTGCCATTTAAAATCGCTCTCTTATATTCTATGCCTTAAAAAATACATACACTTTAGAAATCTGATCAATATCTTTTTCCATCTGTGTACACTGTTTTTTAATCCATTCGACTTGCTCTACATCATTAAAAACTCCATGAGGTAAAACCACTTCAACTTCTAACAAACCATCAAGATAATGAATTCTAAAATCATCAACCGTATGTATTTTTTTAGCTAAATATTGATCTAAATATTGCTGTACTTGTTCCCGTGAAACTGGTTTTTGATATATATCTTTAAACTCATCATCTTCCGGATCAATATGCACTAGTACATCCGTAATATCATCAAATTCGGCTTTTAATCTATCCCGAACAGCATCACCGATCATATGCCCTTCCGAAACACTGATACGCGCATCAACAACTATATGAGTATCAACACAAGCATCTTCCCCCATCCGTCGGGTGCGTATCAAATGAATACTTTGAACACCTCTAGTTTGCTTAATAACCCTTCGAATCTCTCTGACCATCTCTTCTGGAAGTGCAGTATCAACCAGTTCATTAATACTTTCCCAGACCAACCCTAAGCCCATTTTAGCAATCAATATTGCCACCAAAACAGCTGCGATAGCATCTGCTAGAGGATACCCTAATAAAACAGCGGCAATCCCCAATAGCACCACAACCGATGAAAAAGCATCACTCCTATGATGCCATGCGTTAGCTAATAATAATTTTGAGCGGGTCAGTTCACCCACTCTTTTTGTATAGTGAAACAGCCACTCATTAGCTAAAATAGAAACAGCTGCAATCCCTAATGTTTCTTTAGTTGGAGTCAATAGTTTTGCTGGGTCTAATAGTCGCTCAACAGCATCCCATGCAATACCGGTAGCAACTGCGATCAAGCCTATACCTAACAAAACGGTTGCCATGGTTTCAAAACGGCGATGTCCATAAGGGTGATCATGATCAGCTTCCCGACTGCCTAGCTTAATCGCAACAATCACAAACAGGTCACTAATTAAATCGGATAAAGAGTGAATACCATCTGCAATTAATGATGCCGACTGCCCCACAATACCTACACCAATTTTAATGATGGTTAAAAAAATATTAATTAAAGCCCCGACATAAGTAACCCGGGCTTTTAATTTTAAAACCTGTTCAGCATTATAGCTTTCTACCACCTTAACCGACCTCTACTATAATGGTATATTCCATTTCATCCGTTAAAGTTTCCAGCACTTTATGTCCATTTATTCGGCACCAAGCAGGAATATCCTGCATCACACCAGGATCTGTACACACAACTTCTAATACATCACCTGTTTGCATAGTTTTCACTTTATCCTGCGTTCTAATCACCGGTAAAGGGCATAATAAACGCTTAGCATTTAAAGTTTCCTTCTTCATTATACAAACCACGCTTTAGGAATTTCATCCTCTTTAAAGGGGACAACCTGAACAATGCGCTCTGCTCCATCTTTTTCTCTTATCGTCACATCTACCACTTCTGCATCACGGCCTTGACCATATCGTGCCGTTATTTGTGCCGCTATTAATAAATCTTCTTCCGTCGGCGCACCATCAACCATAGCTAATGGGCCACGATGGCTTGCACAATTCATATTAATAAAATCTTTTTTATACCCTTGTAAAAAACGTGCTTCACCATCTTCTCTGGCCACAATAACCTTGAAGTTATTTTTAGGTCGAATATGGCGCCCTACTTTCAATAACATAATGTCATCTAAATCATATTCTTTACGTCCTCTTGCCGACCATAAATCAACCAATTTATCAGAGTAACTTTTATCGGTTAAAAAGCAACAGCCTCCAGCGGGTTGAGCAAAATCCTCAAACCCAAACTCATTTGCCAATGCCATTTGTGGCTTACGGCCACGACCACTAAAGTCATGTAATTTATCTCGATCAACCCAGCCTTCACGCTCAGGTAAGGTCATGGGTAAATTTTGTGCACATAAAGGACGCAGTAATAAGTCATCCGCACCAGATTCTTTAGAAATCACCGGCATTGTGTCCTTTCTTTGTGACATCGGACGTTGACCAATGACTTCCCCAGTAATAATGAAATCAAAATCATTTTCCTGAATCCATTCTTTGGCTTTATGCACCATAAAAATTTTACAATCTAGGCATGGATTCATATTAGCGCCATAACCATGCTTAGGATTAATCAGAACATCTTTATATTCTTCTATTATATCAACGATATGTAACTTAATACCAAGTTGCTCAGCAGACCATAAGGCATTGTTTCTTTTAGGCGTTGCTTTATCTTTTTTCCTGATTGCATGGGTATGCCCTTCTACACAAAATCCAGTATAAAAGTTGATTCCTTCAACATGTACGCCTTGATCCATAATGGTTCTAGCGGCTAACAATGAATCTAACCCACCTGAAATTAATGCAACTGCTTTTCTTTGCTTA